>JAICWB010000167.1 GCA_025935035.1 Terriglobales bacterium | reverse complement strand
TAATTTAACATAATATCTGTTATCGGACGTTGGGGCTATCGATGCTTCGCCCTGTCCGAAACATGGTCCGTACGATTGATACGCCAACCGCAAGCATAAGTATCGCCTTTTGTCGCTGGCTCGATAAAGTAACTTCGGTTCTCTCCCGCATTTAGGTTGAGATTAAGTTTTTTCGACTTGCACGCCTCATCATTTTTTGACTTCAGGTCGTAAGGAACGGTTGAAGTAATGAGCAACTCCACCGAACCGGGATTCAAGAACAGGCATGCTGCTTGTCCCCCAAGCAAAGGTATGTCGTAGTCTCCGACACGAATCCAGCTCTGGAGGGTGTTGATCGAGCCGTTGCTTTCACCCCGGTCGAAGCAGATCTTAGCTCGATTGTCGCGCCATGGTTGAGCATGCGAGATAGAAGAACTGCACACCACGAAGCCTAGCATCAGTAGCAGCCGTAGTTTCATGACGACATACTAGGGAACGACCGGCACATCGTCTAGCCCACCATCACCACTTTCGGCTGAAAAAGCGTTCCCGCAATCCGCTTCGCAATGCAGGCCAGTTCCCCTTGTCCGTAGAACACTTTTACCAGCTCGGCGTTACTGAACTCTGAGAGATTCACGGCATTGCCATGGCGGATCTTGGCCATCTGCTCGTCACTGGCGTGAACGCCAGGCATGCGCGGAAGCAGCTCGCGCACAGGCACCGCGCAATCGTCCAGTTCGTTTGCCGCAGCTTTTGCTTCCAATTGTTCAAGCGTGACCGCACGCTCCAGCGCGAACTCCGCCGAGCGCGTGCGGCACAACGAACGCAGATGCGCGCCACAGCCCAGCTTCTGGCCGAGGTCATGCGCCAGTGATCGGACGTAAGTCCCCGAGCTGACTTCTGCCACGAAGCTTATCTCCGCAAATTGCTTTCCGGCTAGCGAGCGTCCGCACAACGCTTCCAACTGCGCGTCAGGCTCCGTGTGGCGAAATTCGGTGATCTCAAACTTCTCTACTGTCACTCGCACTGACTTCAACTCCACAGCCTCGTTCTTCCGCGCGAGTTTGTACGCCGGTATCCCGGCGATCTTCTTCGCTGAGAACGGCGGCGGTGTCTGATCGATCTCTCCGCGGAAAGATTCGACCGCTGACAGTAGCTCCTCTTTGGTGAATGCCACGCTCACCGGCTCCCCCACCATCTTTCCTTCCGTGTCATAAGTGTCCGTAGCTACGCCGAAGACGATCGTGCCCTCATACGCCTTCTCCGCATGGTCATAAAACTGAGCGATGCGCGTCATGCGCCCCAGCACCAGCGGAAGCACACCGGTGGCCAGGGGATCGAGTGTGCCCAAGTGACCGACGTCACGTTGCTTGGCCAGATGGCGCACGCGCCGCACCACATCGTGCGACGTCATTCCCTGCGGTTTATTCACAACCAGTACGCCGTTCATGGGTTTGCTTCTGATATCTTCACATCTGCCGCAGCGCGCGTCGCGATCGAACGCACGACGCGTACTGACAACAACGAGAAACCTCTTGCGACTTTCATTCGTACATCTGCATCTGACCAGCGAACACTTCTAGCCGACCATGATCCCTCTTCGTGACGATGCTCCGCGCCTGACCACACCCGTCGTCACGTATTTCCTGGTCGCGGTCAATGTTCTGGTATTCCTCTTCGAGTGGCTGCTCACTCCGCGCTCCCTTGATGCGCTGCTGTATCAATTCGGTCTTGTGCCTGAACTTGTAGAACGCGCGCTTCACGGCGCGGGAGTGCCCTTCGCCGCCGCCATCGTGCCCATGTTCACCTCAATGTTTCTGCACGCTTCGTGGTGGCACATCATTGCCAACATGTGGGCGCTGCTCATCTTTGGCGACAACGTCGAAGACCACGTCGGGCACTTCCGCTACATCTTGCTCTATCTCGTCAGCGGGATCGCGGCTGCCGTGCTACATGTTCTATTCAATCACGGATCACAGATTCCCACCGTGGGCGCCAGCGGGGCCATTGCCGGAGTGATGGGCGCTTATTTTCTGCTGTTCCCTTCCGCGCGCGTGCTTACGTTCGTATTTATTCTGGTCTGGCTGCCGGCCTGGGTAATGCTGGGCTATTGGTTCCTGGCGCAGTTCCTGGCGGGGGCAGCGACATCGATCAGCGGCGGCGCGCCGGTTGGAGGAGTGGCTGTGTGGGCGCATGTGGGCGGATTCGTTGCCGGGATAACCCTGGTCAAACTGTTTCCCGTGCGCGGCCCGAATTATTCCTACCAACGCTAGCTACAGATCCCCAGACGCCGGCCCGATCTGCAACTGCTCAATGGTCGCGCCTTCAGGCATGGTGAGCACATGCAGCACAGCACTGGCGACCTCAACCGCACTTAGCATCTTATCGCGCGGAGCATCCGCCCAGAACTGCTCCCAGATGTCGGTCTCGATCGCGCCGGGCACCAGCGCCGTGACGCGGATTCCCTGCTTGCGAAGTTCCATGCGCAGGCTATTGGTGAACATCAGCGCGCCGGCTTTGGTCGAGTTGTAGGCACTCATGCCTTGAAATGGGTTCACTGCCGCGCGAGAAAGATTATTCACGATGACGCCGCCGCGCCCCATGAGTGGCAACGCGTGATGAGTGACCAGGAAGAGCCCGTCAAGGTTGGTCGCAACTACGGAGCGCCATACATCGAACGGCATCTTCTCGACCGTGAGATTTGCATGCGCAATGCCGGCGTTGTTGATGAGGAAGTCGAGCTGCCCGAAGCGCTTTTTCACATCCCGGAAAAGCGACTTGACTTGCTGCGGGTCGCGGATGTCCACGCTGAAAGCCGCGCCGCGCGTGCTGAGACGTTTACCCGCCGCGCGTAGCTTGGCAGCATCGCGTCCGGTGATGATGACCTGCGCCCCGGCATCCACCAGCGCATTGGCTATGGCCAAACCGATGCCACGGGTAGCACCGGTCACGAGCGCGGTCTTGCCTTTCAGCGATTTGGACGCTGATTTCTTCATTAGAATCCGTTCCCATTCTTGCTGCGGATGAGCGAAAGAAATTCTTCACGCGTCTCCTGTTCTTCACGGAACGCCCCCAACATGGCAGACGTGATGGCCGAAGAATGTTGCTTTTCCACGCCGCGCATCATCATGCACAGATGCCGCGCCTCGACCACCACGCCAACGCCCAATGGATTGATGGCGCGTTGGATGGTCTCCGCGATCTGCGTGGTCAGCCGCTCTTGCACTTGCAACCGGCGCGCGAATACATCAACCAGACGCGCCATTTTGCTCAGCCCTATCACTTTTCCTTTCGGCAAGTAAGCGATATGCACTTTACCGATGAAGGGCAGCATGTGGTGCTCACACAGCGAGAACATCTCAATGTCTTTCACGATGACCATCTGGTCATAGCTCACGTCAAACAGCGCGCCTTGCAAGATCTTATCGGGGCATTCTTTATGGCCGCGCGTCAAGAACTCCAGCGCACGCTCGGCGCGCTCCGGCGTCTTCAACAATCCGTCACGCTGCGGGTCCTCACCCAGCCGAAGCAATACTTCATGCATCAGCTCTTTCAGAGTCGCTTTTGATAGTTCAGTCGTCATGCTCTTCCCGTGTATTCAAAAGAATTCTTGGCCGTCTCTTCGATGCGCACCTTCTCAAGGTGTGCATGTTTGAAACTGCGTTTATAGATGTCGTAGATCTTCACGCACAGTCGCTCAGTAGTAGGCACTTCGCCTTCAAAGTCCGGCAACATGCTCAGGTTCGTATGGTCAAAACGCTCAACAATCTCTTTGTTCGAGAATCCATCGAGGTCGGCGAGATTACAGACCATACCGGTGGCAATATCCACCGGGCCACTTACGGTGACTTCGACCGCATAGTTGTGGCCGTGTCCATGAGGGTTGTTGCACTTGCCGTAAATACGTTGGTTCTCCGCGTCGGAACAGTCCGCGAGGTGCAGACGATGTGACGCAGCAAAATGATATCGGCGCGTGAGGTGTACTTTCATCCGCTACTCCTCACCGTAGAAATCGGCAAACAGATCGGCGTTTTCGTAGACGCGCACACGATGCAGCTTCGCCACTTTCATATGCGGCTGCAAGCGCTTCCAAGCGACAATGGCAATGTTTTCCGTGGTAGGAATCGCACTGGCGAATTCGGGCACCTCTTTATTAAGGTGGCGGTGGTCCATGGCGTCTACCACTTCACGGTTCATGATGTCTTTGAGTTCTTTGAGGTCCACCACGAAGCCCGTACGCTCGTCGATCTCACCCTTCACCGTGACTTCCAACACGTAGTTGTGGCCGTGCCCATTCATATTTGCGCACTTTCCGAACACACGCTGGTTCTCTTCCGGCGTGAACGCAGGATTATGGTAGTAGTGCGACGCGGCGAACTCGCCTTTTCGTGTGAGATAGATCATTGATTCGTTTGCGGCTTAAAACACATTGGATAACGCTTCTTCCCCGTTGGTTACAACCTTTATGAAAGCGAGTGGTTATTATAGAGAGATGCGTAAGTTCCTGCTGTTAGCGTTGGTCGCAGGTATGACCCTTGGCGGGTGTGACCGCGGCGACAAGCCCAATCTGGTGGGCAAGAAAGCCCCGGATTTCCGCGTACAGGACGAAGACCGGACGGTGGCCCTCAGCGACTTTCGCGGCAAAGTCGTGATGCTTAATTTCTGGGCGAGCTGGTGTCCGCCGTGCATTGAAGAGACGCCATCGATGATCGCGCTGCAAAACCAGATGGGCGGACGCATCACGATCCTTGCGGTGAGTACTGACGCGGATCGCGCCGCATACTTGAAATTTCTTCGGGAGGAAAAGACCAATTTCCTCACCGTGCGCGACCCTGCGCAAACTAGTAACAAGCTCTACGGCACGGTCATGTATCCGGAGACTTACATCATCGACCGCGAAGGCATCGTGCGACGGAAGTTCATTGGCGCCGTCGATTGGACCAAGCCGGACATCATCCAGTATCTTTCCAGTCTCTAGCTTCCTACAACTCCACGTTGCGCAATCGTAGCGCATTCACGATCACTGATACGGAACTCAAGCTCATGGCCGCCGCCGCGATCATTGGACTCAACACGATGCCAAAAAACGGATACAGCACACCGGCAGCGACGGGCACGCCGACGATGTTGTAGATAAACGCGAAGAACAGATTCTGCTTGATGTTGCGCATGGTGGCTACACTAAGCCTTCGTGCGCTAGCGATGCCGCGCAGATCTCCGCGCAAGAGCGTAATGTCCGCGCTTTCGATAGCAACATCGGTGCCGCCGCCCATCGCGATGCCCACGTCCGCTTGTGCCAGCGCCGGCGCGTCGTTAATGCCGTCTCCGGCCATGGCGACGGGGCCGTTCGCCTGAAGACGCTTAACCGCTTCCAGCTTCTGCGCGGGCATGACATTGGATTCCACATCATCGATGCGCAACTCTTGCGCAACGCGCTTGGCCGCTGCTGCGCTGTCGCCGGTGAGCATCACCAGCTTCAATCCTTCTTTGTGTAGCAACTCGACTGCATGCGGCGTGGAGTCCTTTACCTTGTCTGCCACGGCGATAAGGCCGAGCAGGCGATTGCCAGAACTCAGGTACACGATGGTCGCGCCTTGCGACTGCAACTGCGCCTCTTGTGCGGAAACTGAACCTTCAACGATTCCGCCTTCGCCTGCCATCGCCGCAGAGCCGATCGTTATGGTACGTCCGTTGATCTGACCGGCAATTCCCTTTCCGGCCGTTGCTTTGAAGCCTGTCACATGCGTCAGCTTGAGGCCTTGCTCCTCCGCCGCACGCACGATCGCTGACGCAATGGGATGTTCGCTTTGCTTCTCCAGGCTTGCGGCAAGTCCCAACAACTCCTCTGGCGTGGCGCCTTGAGAAGGGACAACGGACACCACAGCCGGCTTCCCCTCCGTAAGCGTGCCGGTCTTATCGAGCACCAGCGTGCGCACGTGCGACAGCTTCTCCAGCGCTTCCGCGTTCTTGATCAGAACGCCCGCTCTCGCGCCACGACCTGTGCCCACCATGATGGCCATGGGCGTGGCCAGCCCCAGTGCACACGGGCACGCAATGATCAACACCGCGACTGCATTCACGACTGCGTTCGAGAGGTGCGGCTCCGGCCCCCAGAGCATCCATGCGATGAAGGTGAGAACTGCGACCGCGATCACCGTCGGCACAAAATACGCCGCCACTTTGTCTGCCAACTTTTGGATCGGCGCCCGGCTGCGCTGTGCCTCACTCACCATCTTCACGATCTGTGCCAGCGTGGTATCACTGCCCACGCGCTTGGCCTGCATCAGGAATGATCCTGTCTCATTGCGCGTTCCGGCTGACACTTTGTCGCCTGGCTTCTTTTCTACCGGCAGTGGTTCACCTGTGAGCATGGATTCGTTCACTGCGCTGGCACCTTCGGTGACAACGCCGTCCACCGG
>JAICWB010000330.1 GCA_025935035.1 Terriglobales bacterium | reverse complement strand
CGGCAAATGAGTTTAGTCGCATGGAAATCCAACGATGTCTCAAAGGAAGGAAACGCGATGAGACCTTAAGACAACCTTAAGTAGTATGAACGGCGGGTGAGGGAGATGGCGTGTTCGCAGCGGAAGCGTTTGGCCGCAGTGGCAACGTAACCGAAATGCGAGTTCCATGTCCCAAGCTTGACTCTGCCCGGATCGTGCCTTCGTAGGCTTCCACCACGGACTTTGCGATTGCGAGTCCGAGCCCGAAACCACCAGTGGCGCGCGAGCGGGAAGGATCCCCGCGGCGAAAGCGCTCAAAGATGTGAGGCAGATCAGACTCAGCGATACCTGGTCCTACGTCTTCGACATGCACGTGGGCAGTATCTTCCAATACTTGCAGGTGAATGGCGACTTCAGAGCCGGCAGAGCTATGTTGGACGGCATTCTCCAACAGATTGATCCACACTAGTTCGAGGTCGGCGGAATCAGCCTGTATAAGAGCGGTATTGTCATTCGTAAAGACGACTTTCACATTTCTGGAATTTGCCAGCGCAGCAATTCTCGCCACGGCCATCTCGCAGGTATAGGCGATGTCCGTCGGTTCAAGTGCGCGTTGAATCCCATCTGCCGCCCACTGCTCTACCCGCGCTAACCGCAGCATGCGGTTCAGCAATTCCTCGAGCCGGTCACTATCTCCGCTCAACTCCAGCAACGCGGCGCGATATTCTTCCGCACTTCGATTTCGGTTCAGGGCGAGCTGCAAGCTGGATTTAAGGATCGCATGAGCGGTCTTCAATTCATGCGCGGCGTCGCCCACGAACTCGCGTTGTCGCTTGAAAGCGCGCTTTAGGCCATCCAGCGTGGTCTCGATGGCCGCGATCAACGGTTCCAGTTCGGCGAGCTGCCGTGCATCAGCCGACGCTTTGAAATCCCAGTGCCGCACCGAGACATCACGAGCTTCTGCGGCCAGTTCGCGCAGCGGCAGCAACCGGCGCCGCAGGCTCCAGCTTCCGATCAACAAGGTGGGCAACAATACAAGCAGGCTGGCGCCGCCGATCGACGCCGCCAGAGCGCCCAAACCCTGCGGGATGTCCATGGTAGGTGCAGCGTAGATGACGGTTAACTTCGGAAGTGGCGGAGGAACGCCGGCCTCGGTATCAAGCACCGGAACATCGCGCAAGATGATCGCGCGGTAAGGTTCGCCATCGACTTCAAAATCCCAGAAGCGCCCTGACTTGGGAATATTTTGAAAGATCTTAGGGTCGTAGCCCTCCTTATGGACTTCAAATCCACCCTGATCACTGCGAACCAGATAAATGTCCTTATGGATGACGTGGGGCGACGGTGGAACCTTGGAGGCGTCGAATAACAGGCCTGGGTTGTGATTGTCAGGATAATAGACCAGCGCAGCCACGCTGAGGGCGCGCCCTTCCAGGTTCACGTCAAAAGCAGATTGCAACTGGTATCGGGTATAGGCGATGGCCACGACAGTCAGTCCCAGCGCGAGCACAAGCTGGCTCATCACGAGGATGATCACAAGCCGGCGCGTGAGTGACAGCTTTTTCACTTCGCCCCCTTGCGGCTTTCCGCGATCTCTCTTCCCTGCAACGAATAGCCTTGACCGCGGAAGGTGCGTATCAGCTTGATCTGCGAATTCTCATCGATCTTCCTTCGCAGTCCGGAGATGTATACCTCGATCACATTGCTGAATTTTTCCCAGTTGTAGTCGTAGAGATGTTCCAGCAATTCACTCTTTGAAACGACTGCTCCCGGGCGGTGAGCAAGATATTCCAAGACGCGATATTCCATGGGCGTTAGCACCACAGGTGCACCCGCTCTGCGTACACGCCTGCCGACGCTATCCAGTTCCAGATCTTCGATCACGATGAGCGGCGAGTGTTCGCCTTTGCCGCGGCGGATAAGCGCCTTGCTTCGTGCCAGCAGCTCACCAAGATCGAAAGGCTTCGCCAGATAATCGTCCGCGCCTGCATTCAGTAGCGTCACGACGGAATCTTTTTCATCTTTTGCAGTAAGGATCAAGACGGGGATCTTGTGGCCGTTCTTGCGCAGGCGGCGCAGAAGATCCAGACCCGGCAGCTTCGGCAACATGAGGTCTAGAACAATGAGGTCGTATGGGCTCGACTCCGCCATGAACAGGCCCTCTTCACCGTCGTAGGCCACATCGACGGCACAAGAAGTATTCTCCCGCAGGCTTCTTGCCACATTCTCAGCAAGGCGCTTTTCGTCTTCTACAACCAGAACTCGCATCTCGTTAGAATGTACCACCGCCGCCTCATAAACCTAGCTTCGTTGCAGTAGCGTTCTTAACGAGCGGACGTCAGCGACCTTCTCCAACGAAAGGACAGAGTCGATCAGTTGCTGCGACTGGCCCGCTCCGAGAAACGGAGTCGTCAGGTCCTTCGCCTTGGTTACGACTTCTTTCCGTGTCATTGGATTTTCCGCAGTGCCCTTGACCGCGTCGATGCGTTTTTCCAACTTTTTGCCATCGGCCAGTATCACTTCAACAACAGTCACTCTCTTTGGGTAAAGCT
>JAICWB010000010.1 GCA_025935035.1 Terriglobales bacterium | reverse complement strand
GCGAATCTCTTCGTACATGTCGCGGTAGGTCTCGAGTTCGGTGACGCAGAACGGGCACCAGCGTCCGCGGTAGAAGTCGATGATGAGCTTGCCGTGTGAGAGAAGTTCAGTGGATGAGACTAGTTTGCCGGTCTGGTCGGGTAGCGTGAACTCGGGCGCTTTCGCGCCGACGGTGAGGATGCGATCGGCGATGCCCGATGCTTCTAACTCTGCTACGGCGCGTTCGTTGATGGCTTGATTCTCAGGTCGGACGTATTGCGCGATGCCGGCGCGGATCTCTATCAAGCGCTGGGCTAGGGAGACGCCCGGGCGGACGTTGTCTTTTTCGGTGGAAAGGCCGCGCCATTTCATGGAAAACCAGTTTCTAGTTTCTCGTTTCTAGTTTCTAGAAAAATCAAAGTCAAAAGCTTTCATCACGGAGGACACAGAAGACACGGAGGAACCTTTGGATGGTAGAACCAAAGTCAAAAGCAAGATCAAGAGCTTTCACACGATGGGCACGATGGTGACACGAAGTCGCACGAAGGGTTTTGTGCCCGAAGCTTGGTTGTCATCGGTCACATGCCTGGCAGTTTCATGCCCATCAATTTCTTGGTCATGAAGTTCGATTTGCCCATCTGCTTGAACATCTTGCGCATTTGCGCGTACTGGCGGAGGAGGTTGTTGACGTCTTGGACGCTGGTACCGGAGCCGCGGGCTATGCGTTTGCGGCGGCTGCCGTTGATGGATTCGTGGTGGTCGCGCTCGTAGGGCGTCATGGAATTGATGATGGCTTCTACGCGGTTGATCTCGCCTTCATCGATGTTGTCCGCGGCTTTTTGCATGCCGGCGAAGGGACCGACCTTGGGGAACATGCCCATGATGCTTTGCAGGGAACCGAGTTTCTTGACTTGGCGGAGTTGATCACGGAAGTCGCCGAGGGAGAAGCCGTCACCGGCTAATGCTTTCTTGGCGAATTCTTCTGACTGTTTTTTGTCGAGCGTCTCTTCCGCTTTCTCAATGAGTGAAAGCATGTCACCCATGCCCATGATGCGGGAGACGATGCGGTCTGGGTGGAAGGGCTCGAGCGCGTCATACTTTTCGCCGACACCCATGAATTTGATGGGCTGCCCGGTTACATTGCGGATGGAGAGTGCGGCGCCGCCGCGGGCGTCGCCATCCATCTTTGTGAGGACTACGCCGGTGAGCTGGAGCTTTTTGTGGAACTCGTCTGCGGAGTTGACGGCGTCCTGGCCGGTCATTGCGTCGGCGACGAAGAGGATTTCTTGCGGATTGAGCAGCTTTTTGAGCGACTGCATCTCGTCCATGAGCTGATCGTCGATGTGCAGACGGCCGGCGGTGTCAACGATGAGGACATCGCATCCGGAGTTGACGGCATCGCGGCGGGCTTCCTTGGCTAATCTCTCGACGAGTGCAGTGCTGGCCTCCTCATCAACTTTGCCTTCGTAGATATTCGCTTTGATGGCGTCGGCGACGACTTTCAGTTGCTGACGCGCGGCGGGGCGATAAACGTCAAC
Source organism: Terriglobales bacterium (assembly GCA_025935035.1). Lineage (GTDB taxonomy): Bacteria > Acidobacteriota > Terriglobia > Terriglobales > Acidobacteriaceae > JAICLA01. Next base: position 24,617 of record JAICWB010000010.1, on the reverse strand, counting down.
GGAGACTAGCATGGGGCGGTGCCCGCCCTTTTTAAGCCATGCGGCGAGCTTGCCGGAGGTAGTGGTCTTACCGGAGCCTTGCAGCCCGGCCATGAGGACGACGGTAGGCGGCTGCGACGCGAACTTGAGTTTGGCGGTGTCTTTGCCGAGGATGGCGACCATTTCGTCGCGCATGATCTTTACGACTTGCTCGGTGGGCGAAAGCGCAGTCATCACTTCCTGGCCGAGAGCCTTCTCGCGGATGTGCTCGATGAGTTCTTTGACAACTTTGAAGTTGACGTCGGCCTCGAGAAGCGCCATGCGAATCTCTTTGAGCGCCTCGCCGATGTTCTCTTCGGTGATGATGCCCTGTCCGCGGAGATTCTTGAAGGCGCGCTGCAGCTTATCTGAAAGGTTCTCAAACATGAGTGGGTGATGCTCCCGAAAGGGTTATTTTATCAGGGCGGGCGCGGAGGCTTGCTCTGGGCGGCCAGTTCTTATTTAGTGCAGACTGCTAACAGATTTTGAGAAAGGATAAGGTCGCGGCCCGAATCACCTGTTTCAACGGCATTGATAAACCGATAGTTGGTCCTGATCAGCGCCCATAGAACAGCGCGGATGGAACTGGTGAATCCATGCGGAATGGGTCTGTCTTCATAACACCGGATGGAACTAAAGTCGCATGCCAATGCGATCTGACGAATACTTTTATGAGTGAAGGCGATCTGATGTGTGAAGTCGCCGAAGAAGATCTTTCCGGAGAAGATCGCTTCTCCATTGGGAACATGTAATAAGAGTGTTCCTCCCGGACGAAGTGCACGATGAGCCTGGTCGAGGAAAGTAAATGCCTCCTCCTTAGTGAAGTGTTCAAGCACATCAATGGCAGCGATCGCGTCATAGGTAGCTGACTGGGCATTTTCAAGTGTTTCAAGAAGATCGCCTTGCACGACACAACTCAGCCCGAGTTCCTTCGCGACGCGAACCTGTTCAGGGGAGGCGTCAATGCCGGACAGGTTCGAATATCCGTTTTCAGCCAATGCGAACAATAGCGGTCCGTACCCGCATCCGACATCGAGAATGCTGGCCGCGCGATCTTTAGGAAAGTGATCTTGTACAAGTTTTCTGTAGTAAGGCATGCCGCTGTCCAACGACCGCCGCAGAGAATTGGTCTCAGTGCTCATTTGTTGTGTGACGTAACGCTGGTAGAGCCTTGGGCGATAGTCAGATGATCTCTCGTTCCGTTCTGGAGGGGTACTCATCGTGATAGGAGGGTACACCAGGGCATGATTGCTTCCTAGTTTCCTATTTGGGACGCACATTTAGGAGAGACTGATTCGATATATGATGGCGCAAGTGGTAAACATTCACCAAGTATGAGGATGCGACGCTTACCTACGCAGCCACTAGCGGCGAAGTCGCAGCATGGCGCGAAGCGTGCAACTGAACTCTGGCTGCGCCATCTTATCGCCGCATGTGTTCCCGGCATAATGTTTCTGGCTGACGTATCGCCGTGGTGGACTCTTGGAATCGGCGGATGCGTGATGGCCGTTACGTATCTTTCAATCGGTTATTCGGAAAGTAAGTTTCAGCAGTTCTGGCTGTCACCGCTGTCATTCTTCTTCTTTTGGTATTCAGTCGGCTACGGGTTCTCCGCGGTCTATGCCGCCAGCGAGGTGTATGACACCGGACACCTCACATTAGTCACGCAGATCGTGAGTGGCCCCGATCTGGCAGCCGGTTACCTGCTTTCAGTCTGCGGCGCACTTGCATTGCACGGGGGATATCTCTGGATAAGAACCCGGCGTTCGAAGAAAAATCAATCTATACCAACCAAGACAGGAGAGCGGTCGCCATTTTTATTGTGGGGAGTCGTGATGTTGATCGGAATTGTGAGCCTGATGCGCCCTCAATATTTCGATTCGATCGGTGTAGCACGCGCCATCATGCAGCTGGCACCGTTCGGAGTGATGCTCTCCTACTGTTCGCTACCCCGACAATATTTTCGATTGAATGAAGGGATGTACCTATTCTGGTTCTTGCTAGGCAACGGAGTGCTGATAGTTGCGGCCTTCTATGATGGATCAAAGTATTTTTCCATGCTGGCGTTCCTGCCGTCACTTTCAGCACTGCTTGTGCGCCAGCGCTGGCGCAAGGCATTGCCATTCGTTTTTGCGATCGGCGTCTTGCTTTACTTGTTCGTTGTGGCCCCGGTACTGATGAGGTCACGAGGGATAACAGGTGTGGATTCGCAACTGCAAAAGCTGGAGATCGGCGCGGAAGAGACGATGCTTTCTTTTCGAGAGGATGCATTTTTCGCCTTCCAGGAGGAGACCAATAAATTTCTTTACCGGCAGTTCGAATCTACAGCGACCGGCTTCATCGTGGGCGATGTAAGAGAACATGGGTTCAAATACGGCGAGACCATGGCCAATCTTACTTACGCTTTTGTTCCCCGACTCATTTGGCCCGATAAGCCGATCGTGACACGAGGGAGTTGGTTTACTTCATATCTTGGCGGTTCTGGCAGTGAAGAAGAGTCCAAGACTTCTACCGGGATATATTCCGCAGGAGAACTGTATTGGAATTTTGGAATTCCCGGCGTGATCGCTGGGATGTTCCTCATGGGCGCGATTTTTTCCTACATCGCTTCGGTAGTGGGAGACGGGCCTCAACAGCGAGTGATTCCCATGATCATATTCATGAATGTTATTGCGCGGATCGTGGAACAGGCGGCGGCGAGTGAAGTCTTTGTCTTGTTGGTCTACCTGGGCCTCGTCGCGGCAATTTATTCGTATTTTGAAAGCAGCATTGAGGCACGTCGCCCTAGTAAATTGCCGCTCGCGCGAATGACTCCGGGCAACTAGTCTCGTCCAATCCGCAGCAATCGGAAGGTTTTAGCTCTGACACTTTGGGCAGTAGTGTGTTCCGCGTCCGCCGACCGTGGTGCGTTTGATGGGCGTCCGGCAGACGTAGCAGTAGGCGTTGGTGCGTCCGTAGACGCGATGTTGGAGTTGGAAGAAGCCTTCTTCGCCGCTGGCATCAACATAGTCGGAAACGGAAGAGCCGCCGAGGGCGATGGCTTCTTTGAGCACGGTCTGTACTGCGGAATGCAGTTTGGCCAGTTCTACCTTTGTGAGGGAGCCGGCTTTGCGTCGTGGACGGATGCCGGCGCGGAAGAGGGATTCGTCGGCATAGATATTGCCTACGCCATGAAGCAGCTTCTGGTTCAGCAGCGCGGCTTTGATGGGCGTGTTGCGTTTGTGAAAGAGCGCGGCGAAGTCTTCTGGCGAGATGGTTAATGGTTCGGAGCCGGGGCCGGTGAAGCCGGATGGGTTCTTTGTGTTTGCCGACACGACGGAGAGGCGGCCGAAGCGGCGGGGATCGACGAAGCGCAGCTCTCTTCCCGACGCGAGTTTTGCGATGGCGTGAGTGTGCTTGGCAATCTCTGCGTCCGGGTCGGCTATGAGCATGCGGCCGGACATGCCGAGGTGGACGATCCATTGAGCGGAATCTTTTCCGTGTTTGAGATCAAAGACTATGTGTTTGCCGATGCGATGGACTTTCTTTATATGAGCGCCGTCGAGCGTGCGGGCAATCTCTTTCGCGGGCGACTTTAGCGGCTCGGGCTTTTTGCCCAGCCAGACGGATTCGATGGTGTCCCCGGCGACGCGGGCGTTGAGGCCGTTGGCGATGGTCTCGACTTCGGGGAGTTCGGGCATAAGACCATTTTAATGTGATTGCTGTGGCTGGGGTGCCCACGTTATCATTGCAAGTCACACCGCTCGCCCATTCCCTACAATTTTTTCGCGTATACCAGTAAGGCGAAGTGTGGTCAGAATCCGGCTCGATGAGGTGATTGTAGGGCTCCCTCGCTGCGCTTCAGGATGTAAAGACAAAAGAGCAAACAGAATATGAAAAAAGGCAACACAGTCGTGATCGTGGGGGCCCAGTGGGGCGATGAGGGCAAGGGCAAGATCGTTGATGTGCTCTCAGAGAATTTTGATTGCGTGGCGCGTTATGCAGGCGGACACAATGCCGGACACACCGTCATCATCAAGGGACAGAAGTTCGTGTTGCAGCTTATTCCCTGTGGAGTGTTGCGCGAGGGACGCAAGAGTGTAATTGGCAACGGCGTGGTGCTTGATCCGTTCGCGTTCATGAAAGAGGTGAACAGCCTCAAAGGCATGGGCGTGAAGCTGGATGGTCATTTGTTCGTGAGCAATCGCGCACAAGTGATATTGCCCTATCACCGCATGATCGAGCTGGCGGCGGAGAACGCGCCGGGACGGGTGAAGATCGGGACGACGTCGCGCGGGATCGGTCCTGCCTACGAAGACAAGATGAAGCGCAGCGGATTGCGCGTGGTGGACCTGCTCAACAAAGAGTTGCTGAAGACGCACATTGAGAACGCGTGCCGCGAGAAAAACCTGATCGCGCATGCTTTGTTCAATTCTGATCCGCTTGATCCGGACACGATGTTCCGCGAGTACTCAGATATTGCCGAGCAGGTGCGTCCGTTTGTGACCGACACGGCCGAGTTGCTGAACAAGGCGCTGAGCGCGGGCCAATCCATCATGTTTGAAGGCGCGCAGGGGACGATGCTGGACATTGACCATGGCACGTACCCGTTTGTGACTTCATCGAGCGCGACTTCAGGCGGAGCGGTGATCGGGACGGGCGTTGCTCCGACTGCGATCAACACTGTGGTCGGCGTGACGAAGGCTTATTGCACGCGAGTAGGTGGCGGTCCGTTCCCGACGGAGTTGCAGGATTCGTTGGGCGAGGCCATCCGAAAGCGGGGGAATGAATTTGGCGCGGTGACGGGGCGTCCGCGACGCTGCGGTTGGGTGGACCTGCCGCTACTGCGATACTCCGCGATGATCAATGGGGTCAGTTGGTGGGTGGTGACTAAGCTTGACGTGCTGGATGAGCTTGCGGAAGTGCCCGTGTGCGTGGCGTACAAGGTCAACGGCAAAAAGACGACGGCTATTCCCGCCGATGCAGGGACGTTCGACAAGATCGAGTGTGTGTACGAGACCTTGCCGGGATGGAAGACATCGACCGAAGGAATCACTGAGTTCGATAAGCTTCCGAAGAAAGCCCAGGACTATTTAAGATTTCTGGAAAAAGAATCCGGCGCCAGGATCGGCATGGTTTCCACGGGGCCGGACCGGGATCAGACGATGTTCATGGAGGGATTTAGGTCAGTGGTTGGACAGAGCGAAAGTCACACTGCCGTACAGCGCCGTTAGTAACTACGCGGCTTGATCTTTCTTTTCATGCGTGTCGAGTTCGTGCCATTCGACGTCTTCGCCGTGGATAGAAATGATAGGGACGCGACGCTCCGTCTGCTCCTGAAGTTGAACATCATTTGATGGTTTTAGTCCTGCGCGAACCATCATTTCTAGAATGTCGCCGCCGGTTTTCGTCTTCTTATTCTCTTTCATGGGCCCAGAATCCTTACCGCACAACCTAAGATGCGGTGGAAGATGACTGTGATGCCGCCGAGCCTTTGCTTCCTTTAGCGAAAGGCGCAAAATAAGCCATGCTTCCTTTCAAGCTGGTATATAGCGACGGATATTTTCTGCCTATCGGCGCGCATGTTTTCCCGGCAGAGAAGTATCGGTTGATCAAAGAGCGGCTGTTGATGACCAAGGTTGCGGAAGCGGCAGATTTTCTGGAGCCGAAGCCAGCCAGCGATGATGACATCCGGCTGGCGCATACGGAAGATTACGTGCGTAAGTTGACGACGGGAACGCTCAACCGCGCCGAAGAAGCATTGCTCGAACTGCCGTATTCGACACAACTGGTGAATGCTTTCTGGCTTGCGGCGGGTGGATCAATCCTGGCGGGCGAGTGGGCATTGCGGGACGGCGCGGCTTTTAATATCGGGGGTGGATTTCATCATGCGTATCCCGGACACGGCGAGGGATTCTGCATGGTGCATGATGTGGCGGTCGCTATTCGACGGCTGCAAAAAGACAAAAAGATCGCGCGCGCAATGACGGTGGATTGCGATGTTCACCACGGGAACGGAACCGCGGCGATCTTCCCGCCGGGCAACGCGACTGGAACAAAACTGCCTTCATCTACTCCAGGAAATGCAGAGGCGACGGAGCCGGGGGATTCGGTCTTCACTATCTCACTGCATCAGCAAAACAATTATCCGGCGATCAAGCCACCTTCTTCGATTGATGTGAACCTTCCCGATGGGACCACGGATGAGCAGTATTTGAGCTGGCTTGATAATGCCGTGAGTTCAGGGCTGCGGCGTTTTACGCCTGACTTGCTTTGCTACATCTCCGGCGCAGATCCGTATAAAGAAGATCAGCTTGGCGGGTTGGCGCTGACTATTGAAGGTTTGAAAGCGCGCGATACGCTCCTCTTCAAAGCAGCGAAGGCGCGTAGCATCCCGGTGATGGTGACTTATGCCGGCGGATACGCGCGCAAAGTGGAAGACACGGTGACCATCCACTCCAACACGGTGCTGGCTGCAAAAGAAGTGTTCTCATAAACGACCATTCTTATTATTCTTAATCCATGTTAAAGCTCAAGAAGCGGATGAGCCCATGAGTTTGCCGGGACGAGTGTTTCGAGCGGGAGTAATGCCGTTGCTGGAGACGCTGCTTGGGCGTCGGAACACGGTGCGGCTGGGTCGGGCCATCAGTATGGAAGCCCGTCTTGATGCGGCCAATGACATGGCGCACAACGGCGAGCTTATGGTTCAAGAACGCGTGCTTGGGGCAATACCAAGCGATCGAAAGATCGTAGCTTTAGATGTAGGCGCGAATAAGGGCGAATGGACGCGCAGTCTTTTAGCCAAAGCGGGTGCCAGGCCAATCGAAGTTCATCTTTTTGAACCTGCATCCGCAACGTACGGCGAACTCATTGGTCTTATGCGCGAAGACTCGGGGAGAACGAGACTAGTCAATGAAGCGCTGTCAGAGAAGAAAGGAACTGCGGCCTTTTTTTGTGATGGGCGCAGGGCTGGGAACGAATTCACTCCACGCCGGCGCTGCCGGTGCGGAATCCATTGAGTCAGTCACTCTCAACACGGTGGACGATTACTGCCGGGAGCAGGGCATAGGCCGGGTCGACTTGATGAAGATCGACGCGGAAGGCCACGATCTAGCTGTGATGACGGGAGCGCGACGCATGCTGCAGCAGCGCGCCATTGGCGCGATGCAGTATGAATATAACCAAAGATGGATCGAGTCACGGCATTTCTTGAAGGACGTGTTCGACCTGTTGGCGCCGCTGGGCTACAAGATAGGCAAGGTCACAGCGCGTGGCATTGAGTTTTACCCCAATTGGCATTTCGAGTTGGAGTCGTTTCGCGAGGCAAACTATCTGGCTTGCACGGACGAGACCGCCAGGATCTTTCCGACGGTGAAATGGTGGAACCTGCACTAGACCGGCCGTTGTTTATCTTTAGAGAAGCGCTGATCTAAAAACCTCAAGTGTGCATTGCGGCCTCGTGTATATTGCGAATGTCTACCATGTCAACGGAGCAACCCGGGCGATCGCGTCGTCGAGTCTTGATCTTTGTGGACCATTATCTTCCCGGGTCAAACTTTGGGGGTCCCGTTCGGACGCTTGCGAATCTCGCCAGCCGGTTGATGGACGAATATGAATTCTTCATTTTCACCTCTGACCGCGATTTTCGAGCAGCGGCGCCTTATGAGCTGCCGCTTGAGCAATGGATCCGGCGTGAGAACGCATCGGTTTACTATAGCGCCGACCGTTCGCTGAGCAACATTGCGCTTCGAATCGCTGAGGTCAAGCCCGACCTGATCTACCTAAACAGCTTTTTCTCACGGGTCACCATCAAGGTCTTGTGGACGCGGCGTTCGGGACGATTTGGAGGCATCCCTATATTGCTGGCGCCCCGCGGAGAATTCGCCGATGGCGCTTTGGCGATAAAACCTCTGCGCAAAAAAATTTATATCGGGTTGGTGAACACTTTCTCGCTGTTGCGGAACGTAACCTTGCATGCTTCTACAGAATTCGAGAAAGCCGATATCGAAAGGCGATTAACGAAGAGTTTACGGATGGCACGCGCGGCTCCGCTGGTGGCGTCTGATATTCCCGGCGGAGCGACACTGACAGTCCTGGAACGTCTCAGGCGCGCGCCCAAAGAGCGCGGGTTGATACGCGCGCTATTCCTGGCGCGGGCGAGCCGGAACAAGAACCTGGACGGCGCGCTGCGGATCGCACAACAAGTGAACGGAAAAGTGTTGCTGACGATCTGCGGCCCGATCGGCGATCAAGCCTATTGGCAGGAATGCCTTGCCATCATTAAAGCCATGCCGCAAAACGTGACGGTGACGGTCATGGGCGCCATCGAGCACGAGAAGATCCCGGAAGTGATCTCGAACCATGGCCTGCTGTTGCTGCCTACTCATGGTGAGAATTTTGGTCACTCGATCATTGAAGCGCTGATCGCGGGATGCCCTGTATTGATCTCTGACCGGACGCCGTGGAGAAACCTGGAAGAAGCGGGCGTGGGGGCAGATATTCCGCTGGAGCAGCCTGAGCGATTCGTTGAATTCATGCAGCGCATAACCGATATGGATAACGAAACCTTCTCGCAGTGGAGCGCACGCGCGAGGGAGTATGGACTTAAGTGCGTTGAAAGTCCGGAGCTGTTGGCGCAGAATCGGCGGATGCTGGATGAAGCGATGCGCGATGCAGCGACCGGATAGCGTAAAGCCCGGCGATGGGGCACGCGACAGTCGTATGGCGACGGATGATCGGGGAAAGCAATGCGGATACTAGTGCTGGGTGCGACCGGCATGTTGGGCCACAAAATGTTTCAGACGCTGCGTGAGAGATTTGAGGACACGCACGCAGCGGTGCGCTCGCCGCTCAGCAACTTGTCACACATCGACCTCTTTCAAAAAGGGAACATTGTGGCTGGAGTGGATGCTCAAGACCTTGTCGCCATCACGGAATTGGTCGCGGAACACAAGCCTGCCGTCCTTGTGAATTGTGTGGGCGTGATCAAACAGCGGAACGACGCGAAGGCGTACATTCCAAGTCTCACGTTGAATTCGCTATTGCCTCATCATTTGTCGACGGAGCTGGCGAAACGTGGCGGAAGACTCATCCACTTCAGCACTGACTGCGTGTTCAGTGGCAAGAGAGGTGGATACACAGAGAATGACCAGTCCGATGCGGAAGATCTTTACGGGAAGACCAAGTTTCTGGGTGAAGTATCAGCACCGAATGCAGTGACGCTACGCACTTCGATGATAGGCCGCGAACTGAGCCACTTTCAGTCATTGCTGGAGTGGTTTCTGCGGCAGAAGAGCCGGCACGTGGAAGGATATACGCGGGCGATGTATTCGGGTCTGACGACGAACAAACTATCCGAGATCGTGGCTGACCTCATCGAGGACCATCCGGAACTTTCTGGTCTCTATCAAGTGACTGGAAATACCATCAGCAAATTCGAATTGCTGAAGTTGATCCAGGAAAGATTCAAGCTTCCGCTGGAGGTGGTGCCGGATGAGATGGTCCACTGTGACCGCAGTATGATCGGCGACAAGTTTAAAGAAGCTACAGGGTTCGAAGCTCCGGAATGGCCTGAGCTGATCGATGAACTGGCCAACGATCCGACGCCCTATGCGAAGTGGACGGGCGAGAGTTCGTAGCGACCGTGCGGATACTCATCATCGTCGATTGTTATTACCCCACTACTAAGTCCAGCGCGAAGCTGGTGCATGACCTTGGCTTAGAGTTTCTGCGCAAAGGGCATGAGGTGATCGTGCTTGCCCCGTCGAATGCGATCAACCACTCCTTTGAATCAAATATAGAAGATGGTCTGCGCATTGCACGCGTGCGTACCGGGAAGATCAAAGGCGCCAATCTTGTGATGCGCGGATGGCGAGAGGTGCGTCTTTCGCGAAACTTGTGGAACGGCGCAAAACGATTTCTTCGCGAAAATCCTTGCGACATGATCGTTTATTACTCGCCCAGTATCTTTTTCGGCAGGCTGGTGGCGAAGCTCAAGAAACTTTGGAATGCTCCGGCGTACTTGATCTTGCGTGACATCTTCCCACGCTGGGCGCTCGATGAGGGAACGCTGCGCAAAGGATTCATCTATCGATATTTTCAACGGCGAGAGTTAGAGCAATATGAGGCTGCCACCGTCATCGGAGTGCAGACGCCCGCCAACCTGAAATATTTTTCTGAGGAACTGCCGCACAGGAAGTTCGAGCTCGATGTTTTATACAACTGGGCCGCTTTGGAAGAGCCGGGGATCATGCGTTCCGGCTATCGCACGCAACTTGGGCTGCAAGGGAAGACCGTATTCTTCTTCGGCGGGAATATTGGCGTGGCGCAGGACATGGACAACATCCTGCGGCTCGCGGAAGGAATGAAACTGCACACCGACGCTTTCTTTCTGCTGGTAGGCGAGGGAAGCGAAGTGGAGAGACTGAAGGCCGAGATCGCCGGAAGGAGGCTGACGAACATTCGCATCTTGCCGGCGGTGGGGCAGCAAGAATATCTGTCGATGCTGTCTGAGTTCGATATCGGCCTGATCTCTTTGGACCGGCGGTTGAGCACGCAAAACGTGCCGGGAAAATTGATGGGATACATGCAATTCTCAAAACCTGTACTAGCGAGTCTGAATCCCGGCAATGACCTGCAGGGCATTTTGGACGAGGCGGGCTCAGGCTTTTCACTTATAAATGGCGATGATGACGGCTTGCGCGATGCTGCGCTCATGCTGCTGAAAGACCCAGAATCACGCCAGCGGATGGGCGATAACTCACGGCGCTTATTGGAGAAAACATTTTCCAGCGCCGCAGCCGCGGAGCAAATACTGAATCGCCTTAGTCCTTTTTTGGGAGTGGCGAAAGAGTGATTACTTAGGTGATTGCTTCCCGCGGGAAAACCATAGTATTGTGCATTGATTCCCCGCACGGCCGATAAGAACTTTAGTCCGTTAGTCACGAGCAAAGAGCCTTTTGATCGGAATAGCATATTTCGCGTTTTTCGCGACGGCCTTCGTGCTGTCCATGATGGCGACGCGCTACGTTCGCGACACCGCGCTGCGTCACAATTGGGTAAGAGAACGAGATAGCCGGCATCACACGCATACGGGACCGGTGCCCCGACTGGGCGGAGTCGGAATATTTGTCGGCTTCGGACTTAGCCTGGCGATGCTGGTGGGGGGATACCACTTCATCCACCACAACCCTGTCTATATCACGGGACTGTTACAAAAATTTGGACCGCCGGCGCTGATCATTTTTCTGCTTGGTCTAGCGGATGACGTGCTCGACGTTCGTGCTTGGATCAAGTTTGGGGTGCAGATCGCAGCGGCGCTTGTGATGTTCTTCGAAGGGATGCGGGTGAATCCGCATGTATTCGGCGGGCACCAATTCGGCGAGGCCGCATCGCTGGTATTGACGGTGCTCTGGGTCGTTGGCATCACTAACGCTTTCAATCTGATCGACGGATTAGACGGGCTCGCTGCAGGATCGGCTTTGTTCTCGACTATGGCGGTGTTCATCGTAGGCGTGATCGCCGGCGACCGGACTATGGCCATCATCACGGTAGGACTGACCGGCGCGATCTTCGGATTCCTGCGATTCAATTTCATTCCGGCAACGATCTTCCTGGGCGATTCGGGCAGCCTGTTCATCGGGTTCATGCTGAGTGCCATCTCGTTGGGCGGATCGCAAAAGTCTCCGACGTTGGTGGCGGTGACGATACCTGTGGTGGCCTGCGGATTGCCGATCATTGATACAGCGATCGCAGTGGCACGCAGATTCCTTAGCGGCAAACCCATCTTCGGAGCTGACAAAGAACATATTCATCACAAACTGATGAAGCGCGGCCTAACGCAACGACAAGCCGTGATCGTGTTGTACGGCATTTCCGCGCTGTGCGGCTTCATGAGTTTGTTCCTGCTTTATCCCGGAGCGGGAACGACCGGCATTGTGCTGGCAATCTTGGGTATTGGCGCGTGGCTGGGATTGCAGCAACTCGATTACCGTGAAGTGACCGAACTTAAGAGGCTGGCGCGACGGACGATCGACCAAAGACGAATCATCACGAACAATCTCGCCGTGCAATTCGCGACTGAACATCTTCCATCTGCGACCGGCATTGAGGACGTGATGAAGCTGTTGCGAGATATGTTCGCAACGAACGACTTCGATGCTTTCCGGTTGGACCTGGCCGGGCAAAAGAATGTTCTATCGTGGGAGAAGTCCGACACGGAGAAGAGCATGGCGCGGTGGAGCATGGTGCTTGACCTGCGTTCGCCGGAGGGGATGGAACACGGGACGCTGACGATCTATCGCGCCTATATGCAGAGGCCATTGCTCATCGACGTGAACCTGCTGACAGCGGATTTCCACCGTGCACTGGCATCGGCGCTAGCGCGCATCGGCGAAGAACCGAAGGCTGCAGCCGCGGTTGCGGCTTCCTCCGCAGTGTGATGAGCGACGATAGTTTAGTCTCATTATCGGCTTGCTATAGTTAAGCCAATGTCCAGCAATGGAAATCCTAAGGCACTGACCTGCTCGGTGGTGGTGTGCACCAACAACCGGCCGGCCGAACTGGAGAAATGCCTTACAGGTGTTTCGCGGCAAAGCGTGCAGCCGATGGAAATCCTTGTAGTGGACAATGCCGGCGACGAGCGCGCGGTTCGTGAAATGGCCGAGACCTTCGGTGCGCACTATGTGCAAGAGACAAGAACCGGCGCAAGCCACGCCCGGAACCGCGGCATAGCTGAGTCAAAGGGAGAGATCATCGCCTATTTAGACGATGATGCTTATCCTGACGTGGACTGGCTGACAAATCTGTTAAATGCGTTCGGCGATTCCGAGATCATGGCGGCCGGAGGCCGAACACTGGCTCCGCAAGGCGAAGGCGAGGCGCAACAATTGTGCGCGCTGATTCAAGGACCGGGTTCACTGATGGAGCCAATGGTGGTGGACAGGAGCCATCCGAAGTGGTTCGAGATGACCGCATTCGGTGGACTGGGCATGACAGGCAATATGGCGTTTCGCCGGGCGGCATTCAAGCATCTGACCGGATTCGACACGCGCCTGGGGTTGCCTGGCGCAGCCGGCGAAGAACAATTCGCGGTATTCAAGTTGGTTGACCGCGGATTCAAAGCGGCATATGCCCCGGGAGCAGTTGTAACGCATCCGACGACATTCACGGTTGAAGGGTTGCGCTCGAGATATCTTGCGGCGTGTTCCTATGCTATCTCTTACATTTTGTTCTTTTTGGTGAATGTGCCAGAGCATCGTAGAAAGCTTCTGAAGTTTTTGTTTGAAGCGCTACGCGGAGTCAAACGGGACTGGCGTGGAAGCGCATCAAACGCCACACAGTCCGTAGTCGCCATCTCGCGCGCCAGGGTGATGAAAGCCAGATTGCGCGGGGTGTGGCTATATGCGCGGTCGAAAGATCGGCTCAAAGCGAACGGAACTTCCTAATCAATCGCGCAATAATTCCCGATATAGTTCAGCAGTCTCATTCGCCATGCGCTGCGCGGAGAAATGTTGCCGCGCTCTTTCAGTCGAAGCCGTGCTGAAACGCTTCCGCAAATCAGCATCGCGCAACAAGGCTGCGATGGCATCTGCTAGGGCCCTTGGATCCGCAGGTGGAACGAGCATTCCTGTCAGGCCGTGCTCAATGATCTCCGGTAGGCCGCCGATTCGAGAGGCGACAACCGGGACGCCCGCCGACATTGCTTCGAGGACCGACAGCGGTAGGCCATCCTCCAGCGAGGGCTGGATCATCATTGTCCATTTGGAATGACATTCGTGCAAATCGTCGATCCACCCTTGGAAATTCACATCACTACCAATCCCGAGTGTTTCTGCTTCGGCTTCCAAGACGGGCCGTGAAGGACCATCGCCAGCGATCTCAAGACGCAAGCTTGGAAAATCTTTTTTTAGCATCGCGACTGCTTCGAGAAGGTGTGAGACGCCCTTTATCGGCGCGAGCCGCAGTGCAGCGCCGATAAGTGTGTGATCTTCATTACGAGTGCTGTCGCTCGGCAACTCTATGCCGGGATAAATGACGCGGGTTATGCGATGCAAAGAGCTGGCTGCCACAGCGCCAGACACAGCTATGACGGCGTCAGAGTTATTGGTGTCAATCCGTACTGGGCGGCCTGGATGGTTTTCTTCAATGGAGCTATGCAGATGCAATACGGCCTTGGCTCCGCCGATCGTTTTGCCGATTCGACGAAGGGACGGGCCACCCCAGTGAAAGTGGATCAAGTCGAATCGCGAAGCGAAGGCATTGGCGGCGAATCGCAGAGCGCCGGTGAAATCGCGCGATGGATGTTTCCAAGAGATGATGCGGGTTGGAATCTTATTGGCGGCGAAGTCCTCCACCAAGGGACCATGCCTTCCCACGAAGCAGGCTGAAATCTCAAAATCTGAACGGGGAATATGGCGATGAAGCGAAGCTACGATCTTCGCTGTGCTGGTACCCGATCTTTCTGAATCCGATAAAACGTGCAGGACGCGACGAAGCATCATGCCACCTTATTCGGAAGCCAGTATGGAGCACGCAACATATATAACAACATATATATATGTGGTGAGTACGTTCGCAACATAGGGAAAACCCGCGTATTTACTCCCATAAAAGCACGGTACAATCTGCTGTGAATCCAGTGAAACCTGCAACCCAGCCCGCACCCTCACAGTACTCCGCTGCGCACAAGGGTACACCATGCTTCCTGATCGAGAACCATGACGAAGCCTATTATCTCTGGCGGGATGCCGGTGTCCTCGGCATTCCCGTAATCCACGTTGACCCTCATCACGATATGTGGCCGATCCCGACCGGCGGCGCTACTACGATCGGGAGTTATCTCTTTCGCGCGCTTCAGGAAGAAATCGTCACAGATATTTATTGGGTAGTTCCCGATGCTTCCTTCGCCCGCTCCCATCGGGATGGTCTTTTACGAAATTTGCGCCAGTTGCGTGTCGCTTCGCTAAAAATGTTTCCGGATCGCTTCGAATGCGAATATTTCGGCCATAAGCTGCTAGTTACAACGGCAGCAGGATTGCCGTCGTTCGACGAGCCCGTGTTGCTTGACGTGGATGTTGATTATTTCCTGCTTCCCGTAGTGTCGGCACCCGAAGTCTGTGAGGTGCCGGAATATTTGCCGTGGAAATGGCCGGCCGACCTTGTCTCGAATTTACCTGCCAATGTCGCGATGCTCACCGTTGCATACTCTGTGAACGGAGGGACAACCTCGCTGAGATGGAAACATTTAGGAGAAGACTTCGCTGACCGGTTCATGGGCAAAGATCAGAGGCTCGACTATTTCAACCGTTTGCGACATGCGGCCCGTGCATACGCGCAAAATGCTTGCGCGATCCTGAAGTGCGCAGGCGATCTGCTGCCTTCCCATCCTGCCGCCCATTTTCATATGGCTGAAGCGCACGAGATGCAGGGAGATCTTGCTTCGGCGCGCGAATCTTATGCGCGGGCACTCGTCGCAGACTCAAGCTATGACACTCCTTATAACTGTGGCGGCCCGGTGCTCGAAGAACGTGGTGAGACCGAGGCTGCTCGGCTGGAGTACGACCGGATGCTGCGAATAGCTCCCCGGGAAATGCATGCCATGACTGGACTGGCGCGTTGCGCGGCGCTTCAAAACGATTGGGTGCGTGCCCGGCGATTGGCAGAAACGGTCTTAGAAGTCCACCCCAGCTCCATCGAGGCGCACCGGGTGCTCGCAGATGCAGCGCTGCGGATAGGAGACACGTCCACAGCGATTCGCGAGTATGAGAGATATCTGGGCCTGATCGCTGAGGGCGGCCGGTCCCTTACTACATCCATCTCCACCCATGCACCCGAACAGGATGCTTTTGAGTTGCAAGTACGGGTGAGCCTGTCTCAGCTTTATTGGCATTGCGAATGGTGGACAAAGGCAGAGGAGCAGTTGCGCTGGTTGTCGGGTCGCGCCGTGCCAGACACCCTTATGTCGTCCCTGGCGATGAGACGCGCGAGAGCGCTGGCAAACTTAGGACAGCCTTTGGAAGCGGCAAAACAGGCAGTCCGACTGGTAACGGTCATGCCGACAGATCTTCTACGTGTTGCGCGCAAGTTCGCGCGCATGCGCAGTTCGTCGACTTCGGTAATCGGCGACGCGGCCGTCAATATGTCGCGGACGGTAGTAACCTCTTTCTGCAGTCTCGCCTGCTCCGCGATCATAGCGCGGAGTCTCAGCCTGTCGGACATGGGCACTTACAGCTATGCCCTATGGATCAGCGGCCTGCTCGCGGGCCTCTGCCACTTTGGTCTGCCTACCGCCATTACAAAGTTTGTCTCCGAAGTTCAAGGAAAAGGGAATGCCCGTGCTTCAGCGGTTGTTCGCGTGGCGATGAAAGTGCAAGTCATTCTTCTTATATGCATTATGCTGGCGGCGGCCGCTTATTTCGTACTTCGAAGCGCGAATATCCTGTGGTTCCTCGCTGTATTTCTAGTGGCTCCTCTGGCCCTGCAGCAGGCCATGAACGGGGCACTGGTTGGTATGCAAAACTATCTCAAGCTGTCCCGGATATCTGCCTGTAGCGCGGTGGGGCAGCTTGCTTTGGTCACTGCCGTAGCTTTACTCCGAGGCGGGGCCGGTTGGTTCTTTGTTGCCGCAAT
The DNA here is from genome assembly GCA_025935035.1 of Terriglobales bacterium. Lineage (GTDB taxonomy): Bacteria > Acidobacteriota > Terriglobia > Terriglobales > Acidobacteriaceae > JAICLA01. The sequence continues at coordinate 7,991 of JAICWB010000010.1, read as the reverse complement.
ACTCGCCAATTCTTTTACCCTCGCGCTTTATGTCTTAGAGGTGAAGAGTGCCGGACTTCTTTCTGCGCAAGCGCTACCACGCGGCACATTTAAAACTCGCGACCTCTTCCGGTTTTCCGCGCCTGTGGCTTATCTGGTACTCCTGGACTTGGTCGTTTGGCAACGTTCGGAGAACTGGTTCCTGCAAAGGTATTCGATGTGGCATGAGATCGCGATTTACTCCGTCGCCTACCTCATTGTTGCTCGTATCGGAAGTGTGCTCGTGAGCGCCACTGACACACTCTTGCCAATGCAATCGAAGGCGTCTGTGCAGTCGGGAACAGCGACTGTCGGCCAAGCACAGACTCGAGTCTTATGTTGCATACAAGTCACACTGCTTCCACTGTGCATTGGCATTGCCTTGTTTGCCCGGCCATTGATCGAGTTGTTCTATGGCGAGGCCTATGGTCGGGTTTGGCCGGTGCTGCTGATCTTATTGGTGTCTCCGCTTGCAGAGAGTCTGACTATGGTAAGCATCGCCAGTCTATATTCTTTGAACAAACAGCGCTCGTTGATGGTCCCTTTGACTTTCACCGCATTGCTGAATCTGTCACTCGCATACGCGCTGGTTCCTGAGTGGGGGGCGATCGGTGCTGCTATTGCCAACTCCATTGCGCAACTGGCTGAAGGGTGTTTCTTGCTCACGTTTTCCACGTTGGCGCTTTCATTAAAAAGCCCATGGGTTCGACTAATCCGGATGTATTTGGTCGCGGCGACCTGCTTCGCTCCTGCGGCAATCGCACTCCTGTACCGGCTTTCACTCTGGTACCAAGGTGCGATCGCCGCGATGTGTTTGGTGTTTTATTGCATAGGCATGCTGTACCTCGGAGAGTTAGAATTTGACTTCGCGCCGAAGAGCGGGATTCAAGGCAGGAGTGCCGCCTGAAGACCCACACCGCGCTGCACATCAGACTTCTTACGGACATCAGTGAGTTGAAGTCTGATTGGGAGCGTCTGTTTGCGGCCTCGCCCAGTGCCTCAATCTTTCAAGCGTTCCCATGGATCGATGCGTGGATCGCTGCGTACGGGCAAAAGTCACTCTTTGCTATTTCCTGTTTTTATGGCAGCCGATTAATTGGCGTGCTGCCTCTCTACATCGCCGCGTGGCCCAAAAGTACGAGCGCAGTATCCATCAAAGTCCTTCGACTCGCTGGGGATTCGCCCGACGATGCCGGCGCTTTGGGCAATGTAGTTGAGGAAGGATGGGAAGAGGCATTTGCCTTCAGTGCAGTGGACTGGCTGGAAGGCAACCGCTCGGGGTGGGACGCACTTGAATTGAACGATCTGTCGCAAGAGCGCGCTGACACAGCTTTCCGTGACGAGGTGCGGCGGCGAGGATGGGCTGCCCGGTTGAGCACTGTCTCTCGGCGGGTGCTTCATGTAAGCAGCTGGAAGGAAGACCATGTCTCGGATGGCGGACTAAGAAGAGCAGTAAATCGCTTGAATTCAAGGAAGCTCGACTATCAACGCGCCGAGACCAATGCCCAAGTCAGTGCCTCACTGGAGCATCTCTTTCATCTCCACACCGAGCGTTGGAAAGCCAAAGGTCACAAAGGTGCATTTGCCATAGCAGGCAGGAGGACGTTTTATCGTCTGCTCGCTGTCTCAATGTCTGAAGCGGGCACCCTGGATCTTTGGACGTTGAAACTTGACCAGCAGGTGGTAGCGGCTGAGTTTGGGCTGATCCGCGGAGAGACTCGTTACAGCTTGCTGTCAGGCTTCGACCCAAAGTTCGGGCGCTACCGCGTCGGATCCCTGTTAGACAGGCACATTGTTGAATCCATGCGTCAACGCGGACTATCGCAGCTGGACTTCCTTGGAGGAGATGAAAAATACAAAGAGTCAATGGGAGCTATCTCCAGCGATCTAGTTCAATTTAGATGTGCTCCTCCCAGGACTATCGGTGCTGCATGGGTTCGCGGTTCATCGGTCAGAACCCTCCAACACCTCTGGGCCGCTGTTATGCGGCTTGCATGACGCGAATTGAACCCAGAAAGTCGCCTGTCTCTGACTCCGGGCGCCCTCAACGTCCTTGTTGATAGATTGGGTACCTAAGTTTGTCACTCGTTACCACCGTAATCTAATGGTTTCCGCTGCAGGCCTTTACGATTGATAGCGAATTTCAATCAAAAGACCCACGAATGCTCATACCTCCCCTGCGGTGTGCGCAAGCAGAAGGAAGCTTGTATATGTCTAGTCTAAACCGTAAGAAGTTACTGATCTGTGGGCTGGTCATGGCCCTCTCAGTGATCTCATGGGCGCAATTCACTCAGGCCCCTCCGACCACATCGGGTGCTCCAACGCCTGAAGTACCGCGTTGGGTGCAATTCTCTGGAACACTGTTGGACAACGGCGGAACTCCGCACACCGGCGTTGCCAATGTCATCTTTTCTATCTACACGCAATCAACCGGTGGAACGGCAGTCTATTCAGAGACACAGAATGTGAACCTTGACAGCGCCGGTAAATACATTGTGTTACTCGGCGCCGGTACCGTGGATGGCCTTCCGGTGAATCTTTTCAGTGACGGAAGCGCGATTTGGGTCGGCGTTCTGCCGCAGTATCCTGGTGAGGCTGAACACCCGCGTGTCCTTCTGGTCAGCGTTCCTTATTCGATGAAGGCGGGCGACTCCGCCACGCTGGGTGGACTTCCTGCTTCATCTTTTGCACTCGCACATTCCACCTCAACGCCCGCGTCAGGCCCGAACGGACCGTACGCGCAGATCAACAACAACGGTTCGTCGAACGGCGCTCTTAACGTAGTACCCAAGTTTGATTCTTCATCTTCGCTTACTGACTCGCAGATCTTTGATGACGGCACCACCGTGGGCATCGGCACCGTCAATCCAGATCACACTGTGATGCTGGATGTAAACGGGCACCTCAAGGCAGACAACATCATCAACATGGCCCACGACGATTTGAAAGGGTACACCGAGTACTACAACAGTTTTCAGTTCACCGATACGAGTGATCATCATCCGTGCGACCCCAGTGTCCCGGCTTCTTACTCTGTCTACGGCAACTTTGTCATCGGTATTGACCACGGTTACGAAGGGTTTCGCGGATACACCGATAGTCCCTGTGGAAATGCCGTCGAGGGCCAGGAGAAGGCTATCGTCGGGCAGACCTATGGCGTCTACGGACAGGTTTTTAGCAACAACGGTTCAGGTGTAGTGGGTGAGGCGAATGTTCCCGTGGTTGCCGGCGGAACTCCTTACGGTGTGCAGGGATTGATCGATGGAGCGAACGGCGTGGCCGTTCTGGGCATGGAGAATGATGGAGGATCTTACCCTCCAGCCAACTATGGAGACCTGATCGGCATTGAGGGCTTGGTCAATAACGCCAACAGTATTGCCGGTCTTTTCGACAACAGCGCGGGCGGCATCATCATAAGTGGCCGCCAGAACGGCGTTGAGAATTTCACCGTTAACAGCAATGGCAACGTGACCTCTTCGGGCACCATCACGGCTGCGCACTTTGCCGGCGACGCTACAGGATTGACGAACATCTCTGCGGCGAGCTTGAGCGGCACCGCCAATATTGACATTACTGGAAACGCAGCCACTGCAACTACGGCGACGAATGCTAATCACGCAGCGACCACCGACAATGCCACTAACGCGGTAAATGCGACGAACGCCACCAATGCCACCAACGCGACGAATGCGACCACGGCAGTGAACTTCAGCGGCAATCTGGCTGGCGATGTAACGGGTACCCAGGGCGCGACGGTCATCAATGCGCTGGACGGCAGCAAAATCACTGGTACCGTGGCGAATGCCGCGAACGCAACCAACGCGACCACGGCAGTGAATTTCAGCGGCAATCTTGCTGGTGATGTGACCGGCACTCAGGGTGCGACGGTGCTCTCCAACATCCCGGCAGCGACTCCGGCGGCAGGTGCGATTGTAAATGCGAATATCGCGGCGCCTGCGACTCCGGCTCCGGGTAAAGTGGCGACTTACGCGGACTCTACTGACAAGCGTCTGCACGACATCAACGATGCGGGGACGGTGGGTACCACGGTCGTCGCCGACACGGGCGCGGCCAGCAATTTTGTTACAGGCATCACGCCGGCCGGCGTGATCACAAAAGCGCAGCCTTCTTTCTCTGATTTAAGCGGCAGCCTTTCGGCAGGGCAGATCTCAGGCGCAAACCTAGTCTCTACCACGGCATCTTATGCAGACCCGAGCTTCATCACTTCATTAGCGGCTAGCAAGATCACAGGCACGGTAGCGAATGCAACGACCGCAGTCAATGCCACGAATGCAACGATCGCCACTAACGCGACAAATGCCACGACGGCCGTAAACTTCAGCGGCAATCTGGCTGGCGATGTGACGGGCACACAGGGGGCGACGGTCATCAACTCCCTGGACGGCAGCAAGATCACGGGCACAGTAGCGAATGCGTCGAATGCGGTGAACGCCACCAATGCCACGAACGCGACAACGGCTGTGAACTTCAGCGGAAACCTTGCTGGCGATGTTATGGGTACGCAGGGCGCTACGGTGATCAGTTCACTCTCAGCGAGCAAACTCACTGGTACGATCAACGACACGAATCTTTCGGGCAATGTGGCATTGCTCAACGGCGCGAATGCCTTTGCTCCGACGACGGACGTGACCGGCATCGCAGTGAAGCAGACGACGGCGGCGTCGCCGAACTCTGACATCTTCGATGTACAAGACAAAACCGGTTTCACAAACTATTTGAAGGTTGATAAGACTGGTGCGGTGAGTTGGACGGGTACAGCGAATGGTTCGATCAGCGGCAACGCGGCAACGGCGACCACCGCTACGAATGCAACCAATGCAGCCACGGCTGCCAATGCGACGAACGCAGTGAACTTCACGGGCGCGTTGTCTGGAGATGTGACTGGTACGCAATCCGCCACGGCGCTTTCGACGACAGGCGTAGCCGCGGGCACTTACACTAAGATCACAGTTGACGCGAAAGGCCGCGCGACGTCGGGCACGCAGGCGCAGTTTTCAGACTTAACCGGCACGGTCTCGAATGGGCAACTGCAGAACAGCGCAGTGACGGTGAATGCCGGCACGGGCCTCTCGGGCGGTGGCACAGTCGCTCTGGGTGGCAGCATCACGCTTAACAACGCGGGCGTAACCAGCGTGGCTGGGACTGCGAATCAGATCAGTTCATCCACGACAGCCGGTGCGGTAACGCTTTCGTTTCCCGCGGCGGGTGTGACTTTACCCGGAACGACAACTTTGAGCGCGTCGACTACGAGCGGAACAGCTCTGAACATTCCCTTCGGCGCGACGCCGACCTCGCCGAATGCGGGCGATATATGGAACGTGGGCGGAGTGCTGAAATTCCGCGACAATGGTCTTACGACGCCGCTGACGCACACGATCGCGGACAACGATTCCGCGGCGACGTTCACCAATAAAGTGATCTCGGGCGCGACGAACACGATCACCAACATTCCCGCGGCGAGCATCAATGGCACCGTGGCGAACGCGACGAACGCGGTAAACTTCACCGGTTCATTGGCTGGCGATGTTACAGGCACGCAGGGCGCAACCGCTCTAGCGACCACCGGCGTCGCGGCGGGAACTTATACGAAGGTCACGGTGGATGCGAAGGGCCGTGCGACTACCGGCGCTACCGCGCAGTTTTCAGACATCGGCGGGAACCTCACCGCTGGACAGGTTACGGGTGCGAACCTGGTGGCGACCACCGGATCGTTTGCTGATCCGAGCTTTATTACTTCACTTTCCGGCGCGAAAATCACCGGAGCAGTGGCAAACGCGACTAATGCAGTGAACGCGACTAATGCCACGACGGCGACCAACTTCAGTGGTTCGCTCGCCGGTGATGTGACCGGCACGCAGGGCGCGACGGTGATCAGTTCGTTGGCTGCCGCGAAATTGACTGGAACGATCAGCGACAGCAATCTGTCTTCGAACGTTGCGTTGCTGAATGCGGCGAACGCATTTGCTCCGACAACCGACGTGACGGGCGTAGCGGTGAAGCAGACGACTGCAGCAGCTCCGAACTCTGACATCTTCGATGTGCAGGATAAGACGGGTGCAACGAACTATTTGAAGGTCGATAAGACGGGCGCGGTGAGCTGGACGGGAACTGCAAATGGTTCCATCAGCGGCAATGCCGCGACGGCCACCACAGCCACCAACGCAACCAATGCCACGAACGCCACTACGGCGACGACCGCTACGAACTTCACCGGCGCACTCGCCGGCGATGTGAGCGGCACGCAGGGAGCGACGGTTCTGGCGGCGTCCGGCGTAACGGCCGGGACCTACACTAAGATCACAGTGGATGCCAAAGGACGCGCGACTACGGGCGCGACGGCGCAGTTCAGCGATATCGGCGGCAACCTGACGGCTGGACAAGTATCGGGCGCGAACCTGGCGGTGACGAACGCGAACAATAATTTCAGCGCCGCGCAGACTGTGACCGGAACCATGACGGCGACGACGTTCTCCGGTTCTGGCGCTTCGTTGACGAGTCTGAATGCCAGCAATCTTTCAAGCGGCACGGTCGCGGCGGCGCGTATGCCGGCTTTGACCGGTGACGTAACTACGGCGGCGGGCACTGTCGCGACGACGCTGGCGGCTTCGGGCGTGACGGCGGGCACCTACACCAAGATAACGGTGGATGCGAAAGGCCGTGCGACGACGGGCGCGCAAGCGCAGTTCTCTGACATCGGCGGCACGATCTCTAATGGTCAGCTTCCGGCAACGACTGCCGTAACGAACGCGAACAATAACTTCAGCACTTCGCAGACGGTCACCGGCACGGTGACGGCAACCACGTTCTCCGGTAGCGGCGCGTCATTGACGAACCTTCCGGGCGCAAACGTCACGGGTACTGTGGCAAATGCGACGAACGCAGTGAACGCCACCAACGCGACTAATGCCGCGAATGCCACGAACGCAACCACGGCCGTGAACTTCAGCGGCGCGCTGGTCGGGGACGTTACCGGCACGCAAGGTGCGACGGTGCTATCGAACATACCGACGGCGACTCCGTCGGCGGGTTCAATCGTTGAAACGAACATGACTGCCCCGGCAACACCGGCGGCGGGCAAAAATGCCATCTACACGGATTCGACTGATAAGCGTTTCCATGACAAGAATGACGCGGGCACGGTGGGCACGACGGTGGTTTCCGATGCCGGCTCCGCTCACAACTTCTTGACCGGCATCACTACTGCCGGAGTGATCACGAAAGCGCAGCCGTCGTTCGCGGACATCAGCGGCAACCTATCAGCCGGACAACTCTCTGGCGCGAACCTTGCGGTGACGAACGCGAACAATAACTTCAGCGCATCGCAGACGGTCACAGGCACCGTGACGGCAACGACGTTCTCCGGATCTGGCGCTTCCTTGACTAACCTCCCCGGCGCGAACGTGACCGGCACAGTGGCGAACGCAACCAATGCCGCGAATTTCACCGGTTCACTTGCCGGCGACGTTACGGGTACGCAGAGCGCCACGGTGCTGGCCAACTCAGGCGTGACGGCGGGAACGTACACCAAGATCACGGTGGACGCGAAGGGCCGCGCGACTACGGGTGCAACAGCGCAGTTCTCTGACCTGGGCGGCAGCGTTGCTATCGGTCAGCTTCCGGCGACGGTGGCAGTGACGAATGCGAACAACAACTTCAGCGCGTCACAGACGGTGACAGGAACCGTTACGGCGACGAACCTGGCCGGTGCCGGTTCTGCTATCACCAGCTTGAACGGTTCGAACATCTCGAGCGGCACTGTAGCGGATGCACGGCTCTCGGCTAACATTCCGCTGTTGAACGGCAACAATGCCTTCGCTCCGACGACGAATGTTACCGGCGTCGCAGTGAAACAAACGACGGCTGCATCGCCAACCGCCGACATCTTCGATGTGCAGGACAAGACCGGCGCGACGAATTACCTGAAAGTTGACAGCACCGGAGCAGTGGCATGG
>JAICWB010000222.1 GCA_025935035.1 Terriglobales bacterium | reverse complement strand
GCGCCGTATTTTGTGGAAGAGATACGCCGATATCTGGAGAAAAAGTACGGCAGCGAAGATGTGCACCAAAACGGATTGCGGGTTTACACCACGCTGAACCTTGCATGGCAGAAGGCGGCGACGCACGCCGCGCTGGATGGGCTTGCTGTGTATGAACGGCGCCATGGGTGGAAGGGCAATCTCAAGAACGTTCTTTTGAGCGAGCCGCTGGAGAGCTACCAACACCCGGACTGGGCGGACCCGGTCGCGCCCGGAGATTACGTTCACGCGCTGATAGTGGATTCATCGTCTTCTTCCGCGCGAGCGAAGTTTGGGCAGTACACCGCGACGCTTGTGCCGGCAGATATCAAATGGACCGGTAAGCAAGTGCCGTCTGACATTCTGCGCGCAGGTGACATTGCTTACGTGAAGGTCGTGAGCTTGCCTGCAACGCCCGGCGATGGTGCGAAGGTGGCGCTGGAACAGGATTCCGGCACGCAGGTGGCACTAATGGCTGTGGACAATGCCACGGGCGACATCAAAGCTATGGTGGGCGGGCGGGACTTCCACGAGTCGCAGTTCAATCGGGCGACACAAGCGCTGCGGCAGGTGGGGTCGTCATTCAAGCCTTATGTTTATACCGCTGCTATTGATACGGACACGCTTTCGTTAAGTGATTACATCCTGGACTCTCGCACGACTTTCATGGCGCCGGGCGGTCCGTACACGCCCGGCAATTACGACGGAAAGTTCTGGGGCAATCTGCCGCTGAAGGTGGCGTTCGCGAATTCGCGCAACATCCCGGCGCTGAAGGTCGCGGAGAAGGTTGGCATCAAGACGGTCATCGACTATGCGCATAAGTTCGGCATCACTTCGAACATTCCGCCATTCCTGCCTGTGGCGCTAGGTTCTGCGGAGGTCACGCTGTTTGAGCAGACGGCGGCGTATTCCACTTTTCCGAACGACGGCGTGCGCGTGTTGCCGCGGTACATCCGCAAAGTGACTGACTATGACGGGCACGTGCGCGAGGAGAATTATCCGGAAGTGCGGGATGTGATCGGGGCCAAAACGGCGCGGACCATGGTCACGCTGCTGCAAGCGGTGGTGCAGCAAGGGACTTCAACTGCCGCGCTGAAGTTGAAGCATCCGGTGGGTGGGAAGACTGGAACGACGAATGACTTCACCGACGCATGGTTCGTGGGATTCTCGCCATCTGTGACATGTGGCGTTTGGGTGGGCTTTGACGAGAAGAAATCTCTTGGAGCGAAAGAGACGGGCGGACAGGCAGCGCTGCCGATCTGGATCGACTTTATGAAAGTCGCCATACAAGGGCGCGACAATGAGATGTTCGCCAAGCCTGAGGATCTGCCTGATGAACCTGATCTCCGCTCGAAAATACTACTTGCGAACTTGCCGCATGGCGGTGATGCGGAGGCGGGCGAGTCTGCGGCGGTTCAAGCGCCTGTGACCGGGACGGCGGCGGCGCACGTGGGGCACGCGCAATCGCGTAATCGGTAAGACAATCCGATGAAGACTTTCTTTCGCTTCGTTCTGCTCGCGCTGATACTCGTGTCCGTGGCAATGGTCTCGGCATTGACGGCTATGCGCTTCGCCATCCACGGGCGCGAGGTGGCTGTGCCGAAGTTGATCGGATCGTCGCGAACGGTGGCGGAACAACAGGCGAACTCTGATGGACTCATACTCGATGTTGAGAACCATTTTTATTCCGCGGATATAGCCGAGGGGAAGGTCATCTCACAATCACCTGCGCCGGGAAGCCTGGTGCGTCGTGGATGGAAGGTGCGCGTTGCGGAGAGTCTTGGCCCGCAGAAGGCGGAGGTGCCTGACCTGGTGGGGCAGAGCGCACGCGCGGCCGAGATCAATGTGCGTCAACGAGGATTGGAGGTCGGCTCCGTCGCCGTCGCGAATTTGCCTGATACCGCGCAGGATGAGATCGTGGCGCAGAGCCCGCCGCCGAATTCGGGCATGGTGGAATCGCCCAAGATCAGCGTGCTCATTGCCGGTGAAGAAAGAGAACAGCAGTTTGTGATGCCAGATTTCACGGGCAAGCGGATCGGCGATGTACGCAAGCAGATTGAAGATGCGGGGTTTGAGGTGCGGGTACAAGATCCGGGATGCTCAGGCGGACCGGGAACCGCTGCCGCGCCGTGTAATAAAGATGCCGGTGTGATCGCGCGGCAATTCCCTACTCCGGGTCAGCGGATCGCAGCAGGTGCGGCCATCTCATTCGAAGTTACGCATTGATCTTTTCTAGCACCGCGGCGAAGAACCCGTCACACGGATGAATCCCTGGCAGCGTACGCAAGAATGGACCGCCGGTGATGGAATCAAGGGCTTGCCATGCGAGTTCGCCATGCTGCCGTAATTCATGAAGAACCTCACGTGCGGGGACCACACGGATATCTTTCCGAAGCTGAAGAATCTCTTCTATGACCTGCTCGTCTTCTTCTGGTTCCAGCGAGCAGGTTGAATAGACTACCCGAGCGCAGTTGCCGGCGCGGTCGAGCGCGGCCGAGAGTATTGCTACTTGGCGCTGATGCAGGTCTGTAAGATCTTCCGGCTTCAGTCGCCATTTGATCTCTGGATTGCGAGAGAGCGTTCCTGTGCCGGAGCAAGGAACGTCCGCGAGTACGCGGTCGAATGGCTTGTCTGACTTCAGGTCGGCAACGTGGGTCGCGATGATCTCGACATTTTGGGCGGTGACCAGGTCACGCATCATGCGGGCGCGTTGCGCATGCAGTTCCGCCGCGACGATATGCGAATGAGGATTGCGCAGTGCGATGGCTTGCGTCTTTCCTCCGGGCGCTGCACAACAGTCGAGAATGCGGTCGCCCCGTCCGACGAGAGCGGCGACCAATTGCGACGCCTCGTCCTGGATGGCGACGCGCTTTTCACGGAAGGCGGCGGTGGAGGTTATGTCACCAGAGATGACGCGCCGTGCGGTCGCCATGAGGTCGCCGGAAGCGAGTTCGACGCCCGCGCCGCGGATTTCGGCTTCTGTGGCTGCGGCTTGGTCTGGATCGGCAGGCATTCGGAGTGACGTGGCGGGCTGGGATTGATTTGCTTCGCAGATGCGGCGGGTCTTTTCGAGCCCAAAGTCGCGTGCCCAGCGTTCCACTAGCCAGAGCGGGTGCGAAAGTGAATAGGCGAGGGCTTGCGGAGAGTCGAGTGGTGCGGCTGCTTCTGGCGGAGCCTTCGTCAATTTTCGCAAGACGGCATTCACCAATGGGCTGGCGGAGGTCTTGCCCGCGCGTTTCACGAGTTGCACACTGTCATTCACCGCAGCGTTCGCTGGAATGCGGTCCAGGCGCCGCAATTGGAAGGCAGCCATGCGGAGCGCTATGCGCACCTCGGCGTCGAGCTTGCTGACGTTGTTTTTGCCGGAGAGGAACGGCGAGAGCTCCGCATCAAGTTTGGATTGCCAGCGGAGCGTGCCCATCACGATCTGCATGGCAAGGTTGCGGTCCCGGGCATCTAGTTTGGTGATTTTGTCAGTATGTAACAGCTCGGCTGCGTAGGCTGATTCTTCTTCAACGCGCAGCAATACATCAAATGCTGCGATGCGACTGGGCGAGATGGACACCTAGTTCCCTGTGCCTGTAGCCGCGCCTAGTCGCTCGCCTGTCCGCGGTTTGTAGCCGTTGGCGAAATCTTGGGCGCTCATACGTTTCTTGCCCTCGAGCTGAAGCGTGGAGACCTCAAGCAAAGTGTTCTCTCCGCAGCCAACGAGCAAAAGATCATCCGCGAGGGCGATTTCACCTGGTGCGAGGTGCGCGATGTTCGCCGATGACTTCGCATTAATGATGGCCACGGCCTTTCCGCGGAACGTGGTGAACGCTCCGGGCCATGGCTGGAATCCGCGCAGGCGGTCGCAGATCTGAGTAGCGGTGCGAGCGAAGTCAATGCGTCCGTCCTCTTTTTTAAGGACGGGAGCGAGTGATGACTGCGCATCATCTTGCTTACGCGGCTGGATGGCCCCATTCTCCAGACCTTGCAACGTTTTGAGCATCAACTGTGCGCCGGTGGCAGCGAGACGCGGGCCGAGGGTGAGGGCTGTGTCGTCGTCCGCGATGTAAGTCTCTTGCTGGAGCAGGATGTCGCCGGTATCGAGACCGGCATTGATACGCATGGTGGTATTGCCGGTGACCTTCTCGCCGTTGGCGATGGCCCACTGGATCGGAGCGGCGCCTCGATACTTGGGCAACAACGACGCGTGCAGATTGATGTTGCCGAGTGGCGGAAGGTCGATCATCCATTGGGGGATGATACGTCCGTAGCCTACGACAATGACGGCTTTCGGCGAGCGAGATTCAAGCTTCGCGCGAAAGTCGCCGTTCGCCTTAATCCTTTCCGGCTGCGTTACCTCGAGGCCAAGGGCTAATGCCGCTTGTTTTACTGGCGAGGCGGCAAGTTCCATCCCGCGTCCGCGTGGACGATCGGGCTGGGTGACTACCAAGCGGATATTGTGTTCGGCTGCGGCTAAAGCTTCCAGCGTGGGAACGGCGAATTGTGGAGTGCCGCAGAAGACCAGATCCATGCAGCCATTCTAAACAACCATGCGTACTTAGCCGCGTGATCGCGCGTTGGAACCTTACAACGTGCAACTCTGGATGGCGCGCGGGAATCTGTATAGCTTCTGCTGGCCACGCGCGACGGCCATGCAAAGGGGACCACGATGTATTGGGCCAGGCTGTACACCTCTGTGGCATGCGCGTGCATGCTCGCTTCCACCCTCTCCGCACAAAAGATGCAACTCAAGCGACCGGCAAGAGTCGGCGATTATTCCATCGGCAACCCAGATGAAAGCGTGAAGTATGGCCGTTTCGCAGCGATGGGCGGGCCTGCACCGCAAAATCTGGGGCCGCTGCAACATGTAACGTCGTTGCCGCATTGGTCAGGCAAATTCACTGCCGCAGATGGCAGCATTTATCCATTCATTATGGCGGGGAGCGACCCCTCAAGCGACACGTCTGTGACTATCAAGACGGCGCTGGT
>JAICWB010000310.1 GCA_025935035.1 Terriglobales bacterium | reverse complement strand
CGGCCAGCATGTTGCGCACAAAGCGCTCGTGCCCGGGAACATCAATAAAGCCCAGCCTGACCCTCTCTCCGCTCGGCGCGGTCAACTCAAGATGAGCAAAGCCGAGATCAATGGTGATGCCCCGCCGTTTCTCTTCTTCCAAGCGGTCAGCATCAATCCCGGTCAGCGCCTTCACCAGCGTGGTCTTGCCGTGATCAATGTGCCCGGCGGTGCCGATGATGACAGATTTCATGTGGGAAACAGTGTAATGGAAGAGAAATCGTGCAAGTCTCTAACGAGATGAAAGAGAGGGACAGCTACTCTGGCTTGGTATCAGTCGACGAAAACTTCTCCTGCAGAATAAGCTTCTTTTCCCGAACTTTCTCGTCCGACATTTTCACCGTGATCACCGTGGCCATTCTTGTGATTGATTTAATCCGTCGTCGCATATATGTCACAACACCGCCAATCCCTAGCACAAGCACGAGAACGCAATGTGATCCGGCCAATAGCCTGATAAACATATTTCTGGGCAGATCCGTAGCAAAAAATGGGATGAACAACGCAGTCACAAAATATTCCGACCACGAAGCCGCAGGCGCGAGCGTCACTTGAGCAGCGCCGTAGTACGCGAATGAAAACAAGAAAGCAAGATAGAGGTAGGTCGAGCCGAACACGACAGATCCGATCAATACAGCCCATTTCGAGACCAGATTCTCGTCTTGAACGAATTTGAATATCTTTTCATAGCTTTGGAACATATTCCATAGGTTCTTCAAAGCTGGATCAGCCGGGCTCTCTCGTGTCACTGCCTGCAATTTGGGTAAAAGATCTTCATCCACAACTTGTTGGAACTTCGCTTCAATCTCGCCGAATCGCGACTCGGAAATCCAGCTAAGGCGCAGAATCCTGGCGGCGCTCCTGAGCAGATGAATCAGCACGATAACCAGAGCTGCCCAAAGGATCGCGATGTGCGTTGCGGCAAGCAGAAGGAGACACCACAAAACGGTAAACCTGTTGAAGGGCCGCAAAAGCACTGCAGCCGTATTGTTTGTGCGCTCTCGGACACTTGGTCCTTCGGCTTTCGTGGGCAGTGACGTGGTAGGGCTAGACACGGCAGCGAGATGTGCGGGCCGCTCGCCAAAAAATCCGAGTCTTCGAAGAACATGAAAAAGACCGATGATGATATAGAAGAACAGAACGAAAGGGAAAAAGTAGATATATGCAACGTTTGCGGCCCCTGACCAGAACCCAGAACCCGCGACGAAAGAAAACAACGTCAAAAGCAAGAAAAAAATCAATTCGACAGATGTGAGATGTAGCCAGGCTGACGATTTAGAGATTGCTTCGGGACGAACATTGAGAAGGAAGGCCGCGTGGAGCCACAACATCGCAGCTAAAAGGCATCGTATGATCTTCCGCAATGGTTCCATTTCTGAGCATTATAGGCCTCCGTCGCGAGCCTACCCATATGCATATTCGCTCTTGCTTCGTTGGCGAACATATGACAAAATGAGAGGGATGGTTTTTATCATGTGCTGGAGCGAGCCGGTTCTTTGGCAAAAAACACGGTGATTAGCGCCCTTCGCACTGCGAGGTGGTGGCCCAACCCGTCTCTCGTGTGATCCTCTGCCGAATCGCCGCCGTATTTGTTGGGTTCGCGCGAGGATCAGCCACAATTTCTTGGGAACCCTTGGGAACATGGTGGGACCCTTTGGGAACAAACGGGGGTGGGGGGGTGCATCGGGTGATCGGATGATCGGCCCATCGGAATAGCGCTTGCCGTAGTTAGCAGTAGTGCCTAGGATCGCCGGAACCGAAAACTCGGAAATCTTTGCGTCATGCGACAATAAACTTACCGCCTATGTCCACTATCACCGAGCATCCCGCGGCCGCACCCATTACACCTGAACTCATAGAAGACCACGGCATCACCCCGGCAGAATACGAAAAGATCAAAGGCGCGCTGGGGCGTGAGCCTTCGCTGACCGAGTTGGGGATTTTCAGCGTGATGTGGAGCGAGCACTGCTCCTATAAATCATCGCGGGTGCACCTGAAGCGGTTGCCCACGCGCAGCAAGCTGGTGGTGCAGGGGCCGGGGGAGAACGCCGGCATCATTGACATCGGCGACGGCTGGGCCTGCGCCTTCAAGATCGAATCGCACAACCATCCTTCTTTTATTGAGCCATTTCAGGGCGCGGCTACGGGCGTAGGCGGAATCCTGCGGGACATCTTCACTATGGGCGCGCGTCCGCTGGCGGTGATGGATTCGCTGCGCTTTGGGCCGGTGACCGCAGGGAAAGAGGCCAGTCAGGCAACGGTGCATCGCAATCACGCAGTTCTGGAAGGCGTGGTGAGCGGCATTGCCTCTTACGGCAATTGCTTTGGCGTGCCCAACCTTGGCGGCGAAACTAAATTCGAGCCGTGCTACTCGCAGAATCCGCTGGTCAACGCTTTTGCGCTGGGGATCGTGCGGCGCGATCAGATCTTCTACGCCAAAGCTGCGGGCGAGGGCAATCCGGTGATCTACGTCGGCGCAAAAACGGGACGCGATGGCATCCACGGCGCGACCATGGCGAGTGAGGAGTTCCGCGAAGGCTCGGAGCAGAAGCGGCCTAACGTGCAGGTGGGCGATCCTTTTCTTGAGAAGCTGCTGCTCGAGGCGTGTCTGGAGGCCATGCAGACCGGCGCTGTGGTCGGCATACAGGACATGGGCGCCGCCGGGCTCACCTGCTCCACTTGCGAGATGGGCGCGCGCGGCAACGTGGGAATTGAGATTGAACTGGATCGCGTACCGCAGCGCGAAACCGGCATGAATGCCTACGAGATCATGCTGAGCGAGTCGCAGGAGCGCATGCTGCTGGTGGCGGAAAGCGGACGCGAGCAGGAAGTGCTGCGGGTCTTCGATAAGTGGGGGCTGGATGCAGTGATCGTGGGCCGGGTAACCAACAACTCCCGGCTGCGCGTGCTGGAGCACGGGAAATTGGTGGCCGACATCCCCAACACTTCGCTCACTGACGATGCTCCGCTTTACAAGCGACCGATGCAGCCGTGGAGCGCTCCTGTTCCGCGCACTCGGCCCTCGCATATCCGGCTGAACGCAACTCAGGATTACACCGG
>JAICWB010000086.1 GCA_025935035.1 Terriglobales bacterium | reverse complement strand
GTGATCTCGTCAAAGTCAACGCGCGCATAAGCAGTCACATTTCCTGGAGTCAGTACGAATCGGACCGTCTTCACGCCATCTGGCATCTTGACGCGACGCTCAGCAAAGTAAGCATTGATCTCATTTTGAGTAAATGTCGTCGGTCGCTGGTCAATCTGCGCTGCATCCGCGTTCGACTTGATGAAGTCGATCTTGCGCTGCATCGAATCGGCAGCCGCAGTTTGCATCCGACTAGTTTCAGAGCCCGCTGTTTGCGCTGCAGGTGATTGAGCAACAGAAGAGATTGAAAGCGCAACCAGCGCTAAGGACGTGAAGATCTGCCAGTTATTGCCGAGGCTTAGTGGTTTTGGCATGCTGCTGATTAGATGCGGTTTCGGTGGCATTCAAAGCGTGGCCTTCTGGCCGAAGCGTTCCAGTCATGGCTGGCGCTGCAAATCCTGCCCAATGTCCTGTGAGCTCGTAGTCCACACTCACAACACCTGATGGCGCAGTTGCGACAGGAAGTTGCAACCCGAACATTTGTGCGGTTGAGGAAAGGCGTTTAACGTCGGCATCTCCTTTGATGTTGAGCTGCAAGCCTTGTGGCGAATTGGCGCCTGCAATCGTCAGCACTTTGGCTCCGCCAAGATCTGTGCTGAAGGGATCGACGGTAAAAACATTGTTATCAAGCGGCGAAAGTCCGACCGACTTTACAGCCTTAACCCGCGGCGAGAGGTTTCCTGAGTTAGGGCCTTCCGGCGACTGTTCGACTTGGCTAAAGCCGAAACGCGCGCTGCTGAAGTTGAAGTCGTCAGCCAATTGCACAGAAGACAAGTGGACGTTTGTAAGCGTCCCTTGCCCGATCCAGCGCGGATGTTGAGAATCAGGGAAGTTTACTCGGCTGAAGTAGGCATTGAGCACGCCAGTGCCGGTCAAGTCCCGTGGGACGTCGCGCTTCGCATGACGATAGATCTGAGCTATCGCCGCGACGGGCACCGAGTTCGCCCGGATCCCAAGGTAGTTTGGCGTGTGCCACCAATACTCGCCAAAAGCGCGCAGCTCCACGTCGCCTGCGCCGAGCGGAGTATGGCATTGAAAGCTGTTGCGGAAACCGTTCGCATCCGTCCCGGTAACAGACGAATGGTCTGCCACGCATTGCGCGGTCAGATAGAGGGAATCTTCGCTGGCAATGTCATAGCGGCGGAAGTCGTCCACACGCGCCGAGGCTTTGGCCTCGAATTGACGAGGCATACCCTCCAGTGTTCCTGAAAGGTGCACATCACCGCGCCACCCGCGGTCGCGCCCGTAGATGAGAGCGCTCAATTGACCAAGCTGCGCTTTTTGCCAGTCGAAGTTCAGTTTGAGAGGAGTGTTCTCGATCTTGTCAGCACGCTGGAATGAGCCTTCTAGTTTCAACGTGCCAGTATCGCCTAAGTTTGCGTCCGTGCGTGTAGGCCGCGCCTCCAGGCGCATGTTCCACTGGTTCTCTGATTCCTGCCAGAGGGCGAAATCGGCATCTACCAGAACGTACGCAAGCTTATTTTGTTCAATCTTGAAATTGATGCGGCCCGTATCGGCTTCAATGTAGGGAAAGCGTAAGCGCGCTTCCGGCTTCTTCTTTCCTGTCGGTGCAGCCGAGACTTGCGAGGCGTGAGCAAGCAGGCCTTCCAAGTTCCAGTGTCCTGCTGCATTACGTACCAGATTAAGACTTGGATCATTGAAGCTGAGACGCGCGATCTCCAGGCGTCCTCGCCAGAGCGAGGTCAACCGCAAGCGCGCAGTCACGGAATCAGCACGCAACATTGGCTCGGCGCTGAATGCAGGGTCGTCCATGACTACGAAGTTTTCTATCTCAAAGGCAGGAAGCGGCAGCAGACGGATGTTGACATCGCCCATGGCGACATTTCTGCCCAACGCATTGCTTACGCTGCGCGCCAGCCGCGCGCGAAACAGGTTTGCATTCACGAAGGGAGGCACCACGATGGCAAGAAGCAGCACCAGCACGATTCCGGCGATGACTTTTCTTCTGCGGGTGCGGTGCTCAGACATGGAGACTTCCAGTGCAGCTAGCGGACGATGTGCAAAGTGCGGCGCCACTCTGTTTTATCAAAGAAGTGCAAAGCCACATGCCCTAGCCACTGCATGCGTTCCGGCATCGAAGTCTTGGTGTATTGATCTTCAGAAGTCTCAAATGACCAATAGACGAACATGGGCCTGCCAATTACGTTCTCGCGCGGTATGAAGCCCCAATATCGGCTGTCCCAACTAACGTCACGATTGTCGCCCATACCGAAGTAGCTGTCAGGGGGAACAGTGATCACGCCGTCTTTGATGTAATTGTTCTGCGTGAGAAACCATTCAGTGGCGACTTGGATGGAAGAGTCTCTTGGCGAGACCGTCGGGAACTCATCGCGATAACGGTTGTAGTCCTTTTGCGAGTGGATCACATATGGCTCTTCCAGCCGCTCGCCATTGCGATAGACCACGCCGTTGCGAAGTTGAATGCGATCGCCGGGGATGCCGATGATGCGCTTGACCACGTGGAGACCAGGCTGCACAGGAGACAAGAAGACGATAATGTCGCCTCGTTCGATATCGTGATAGGGAAGCAGCGGGCCGGCCCAAGTCGTCTTTGGGGCGACTGTCTCGCGATCGACGAAAACGTGGTCGCCAACCAGCAAAGTCTTGACCATGGAGCTGGAAGGGATCTCGAAAGCCTGCATGTTGAACGTCACAATGAACAGGCCTGTTACGAGCACGACTGCCATGGAGCTGATGAACTCCATGGTGGTCTCTTTGTGTTCCGCTTCTTCGTTTTTGTTGTCAGCCGGCTTTGGCAATATCCACTCTTTGTGAAAAATTGAAATGCGTTACTTCACGAAGTGCATAACGCGCGTCCAGCGCACCATATGGGGTGATTCGCGAAGACCATCTACAAAACGACCAATTTTATCATCCGTCCCCAATAGCAAAGGGTCATCGTCGAAATGGCGCATGGAAAAATAGATCAGAAGAGGTTTGCCTACGACATTCTCTCGCGGCACAAAGCCCCAGTAACGGCTGTCGGAACTGTCGTCGCGATTGTCGCCCATCATGAAATAACACCCTTCAGGAACCACCAATTCGTTCTCGATAGTGAATTTCGGCAGTTCGTCCATCCAGGCGGGTGTTACACCGGATGGGAAGCCGCGGTGCAGCGGGAAGTCATCGCGGAAGTAGTCATGGTTGGTGAATTTATACACGGCGTAATCTTCGCGCTGCAGTTCACCATTCACGAACACGCGTCCATTGATAAGGCGAATGCGGTCGCCGGGAAGGCCGATCAACCGTTTCACAAAGTGTTGTTCCGGATGGACGGGCCACTTGAACACAACAATATCTCTGCGCTGAAGTTTTTCGTATGGCACCAGCCAATTCCAATGGCCTGCCGGTGCAAAGGCGAATTTATCAACCAGCAGATAGTCGCCCACCAGCAGTGTGTTCTCCATCGACCCTGACGGGATCTGAAAAGCCTGCACAATAAAAATGATCACGAAGATGGCTATGACTATCGTGGATGCCAGTGACTGCAGATGTTCCGGCCAAGACCGCATGATTGAAGTCTTGAGAGGTTTCTGTTCCGAGCCTGGTGGTGGTGTGCTTTGCGGGAGAGGATCCTGCAACGGCGGAGAGGCCATATTCATCTACTTGAGATTCAGCCCCTTCGATTCACGCTGCAAAAACCTAAGCGCGTCTTGTGCGACTTTTTGTTCGGCAGCTTTCTTGGTGGGACCTTGTGCACGACAAACATGCGTCACGCTGCGGCCATTGCCGCCAGACATCTCGCCGGTTAGTCTAAGTTCCACAGTGAAGACTTTGCGATGGTCCGGCCCCGCCTCCTGCACGACGTGATAAGCAGGTTGTTGTCCCGTAGTCGCCTGCAACCATTCTTGCAGCGCAGACTTCTGGTCGTTCATGCTGGCTGACGGATCTTTCTCCAGCGCTTTAAGTTCGGGTTCGACGATTTTTCCGAGAACAAAATTTTGTGCAGCATCGAGGCCGCCATCCAGATACATCGCTGCAACGATGGCTTCCAGCGCATCAACCAGGAGAGCCGATTTGCTTCGCCCGCCGCTGCGCTCTTCACCCCGCCCTAATCGGAGATAGGTCCCAAGCGATAGACTATTTGCCACCTTGACCAGATGTCTTGCGCTTACCAGGTGCGCGCGCGTTTTGGAAAGCTGACCTTCGCTGTAGTCTGAGTATCGGTCATAAAGCGCGCGGCTAGTGACAAAGCCCAAGACCGCGTCGCCGAGGAATTCAAGCTGCTCATTATCGTGAACCTGGTCGCCGCTTTCCGCCGCCAGCTCATGGGCATAGGAACTATGACTCAAGGCAAGTTGCAATAACTCAGACCTCGAAAATGTGTGCCCAAGCGCCGCCTGTAAAGCTTGTTGCCCTGCAGGCGTCTTCTGCGGCTTGGTCTTTTTCTTCATTGGAGGAGAGAAGTTGGGGCCGCCGCCAGACAACCGGCAAGCCCAGAGCCCTTTTACTGTTTCTTTGTAGTGGCGGCCAATTTTGTCAGTCGGTCTTTTTCGTTCTTGGCGATGTTAATGATAGCTTCATTGTTCTCCGCCTGGGCCAGTTGCATGGCCTTGTCCACGCTGGCCATTGCATCGGAGTAGTGTTCCTGCTTATCTTGCGCCACAGCCAGCCTCATGTAATTGGTCGAATCGGGCTGGTCAGGGTTCGCTGCAATGGCATCCTTGAAATATTTTTCGCTAAGACCGTAATTCTTGCGATTCAACTCGATATAGCCCATGGTCGCATTTCCCATGGAGACCAGTTGACGCTTTGCCGCGGCAACTTGCTCGGCAGGGATCTGCGGCGAGACCACAAGGCCCGTGTCGATACCTTTCACGCCGGCCGCTGCGTCTTTCATGGCCTCAGAATACTTTTCATCCTGGTCCAGATCAGTGTCATGAGTGGATTCAGCTAAGGCATTGGAAACGAGGATCAAAGCCATGGCATCTTGCGGTTCGATCTCCAGTAGCTTATGTCCAGCGTCGATCACAAGCGCGCTGTTGTTCGCGGCGTTGGCTTTTTGAAGCAGTTGCGCATACAGAACATAGCTAAGCTCGCTCGCAGGATGATTCTTGGAAAAATCATCTGCCGCTTTCAGGGCCGCTGCCAGGTCCGCTACTGCGGATGCGGCTTTGAAATCATCGTATTCCGCTTTCGTTTTCGCCTGCGGCTGCGCATGCTTTTGCGATACCGTACGAGTATCAGGGGCGGCCTGTTCTTTCAATTTACCGGGCGTGTCGGCGATAGGAGCCAAGCCCCCGGGACGCGGGGCGCTACCTTGCACAGGTCCTTGCTGCGCAAAAGAACAGGCGCAGAAAAGCGCCAACAACATGGTCGCATTTGCGAAAACCTTCATGAAGAACTCCTTGGATATAAGCGCGCTTTTACTCTTTGTCATCTTTGTTGCAATTGGCTGGGGGGAGTTCGTTGATACCTTTGTCGGCAGCCGCTTTGACATCCGGCGACGGGTCCGCAAAAGTCAGGGCCGACTTGTAGTGCGCCAATGCGGCGTTACGATCGCACTTCATATCGAGTATTCGGCCCATATAGATGTGTGACCATGCCACCGTGCGCGGCTCGTGCGCCAGTTGCAGAGTCCGCTCGAAAAGGATCTGGGCGCCGTCAATATCGCGTTGCAAGACTGCAGCCCGCGCCAGCACAAAAGTAGCTCGCGCCGGATCACCTTGCTGCTGGTCTAATGCCTGTTGCGCGAACTTGTGGGCAGCGTCTGCGTCTCCGTGCGCAAGTCGGTCTTCGGCAACGTCCAGAAGTTGCGGTTCTCCCTTAGGCGATGAGCTCTTAACCAATTCCGGCCTCGCCTTGGAGGCAAAACTGATGTTAGATGCGCGGCGTTTTTCGCGGTCTACATCGATTCCTTCGAGCATGTCGCGGAAGTCGTCGCGCAGGCCGATGGGACTTTGTTCGAACTTGGCGAGCGCATCATAAAAATAGCGCGTCAGAATGTAACCCTGCTGCATGTCCGATTCGACTTCCTGGTTGCGTAGTTTGTCCAGCGTCTCCGGATCTTTTGTATTGTTCGGCAGCGTCATCGTGCGCGCTTCGATCGCCTGGATCAGTGACTCAAGCACCAAGAGGGAAGTATCTGACTTGAAGCTATCGTCCATGGGAGCGGTCTTTACGCTCAAAAGCAGTGGATCGAGACGCTTGAACGTGCTCGCACGGTTTCGTACCAAAGAGTCGAGGATGAAATGAAGATAAGTGTGGCGGATCTGTTCGAGATGGGTCACACCGGCGGCGCTCGGGCTGATCACCAGGTAATAATCTGCGCCGAAGTTGCGCGCATTCACCTGGCTGTGAGCGCCCATGGGCTCAACGTAGACAAGATATCGGCGGCCGAGATAACTGCTTTGCGGCAGCTTCAAGTAGTAATCCGTCTTCAAGACCATTTGTGAGACTGGATCATGCACTTCGGCGATAAGACGTTCGTAGTCCGAGCGATGTTTTAGCCAGATGGCATGCAAGTGCGTTGCATCGTAGAAATTCTTGAGCAGCGGTATCAATCCGAGGACTTCATACGCATCGGGCGGCAGGTCTGACTCCCGGATGGTGGTGCCAAATTCCGGCGGCTCCTTCATATAAAGAGCCAGCGAGACGTATTGAGCCAGGTCCCGTGCTGCGTCCGGCTGCTGCTTGTCGTGGTAGTAGCGGCAGATCTGTTCGCGGGCGTTGGATGCTTCGAGTGAAACATTGATCGCGCTCTGCACTTCCTCCCGCACCTCCAGCCGCAACGGATTTGCATTCGCAAGGTCAAGGTCAAAGCCGCAAGCGTTTAAAGCGGATAGTGTCGAGAAAAGAGCTTCGCTGGTTTCCAACTGTAATTGCGCGATGGTAGTGGGCCGCGAAAGGTCTTGTTGCTGCGGGGCGCGAGAACCGTTCTTCACGCTAGAAGAGGTCTGCGAGAGCAGGAGGCCCGGCAGCATAATGAACAAGATCAACGCTACGGTGCCGAGCCTTGAAATAAAACGGGAACCCAGAGAGCCTCCTCGAAAAACGCACATTGTGCAGGAAACTCAAGTGTAAGCGAGCGAATCAGAACGGGTCAAACTGCCGAGATAGAGGGCAAACCGGCAAAAATAAAAGCTCCGCAGACTAAACGGAGCTTTTGCGATGTATGACCTTTGCCTGGTTTTATCCTGTCACTTCCACATTCGAAAAAGTGATCACCACTTTGCCCGGTGCCGGCTGTCCGAATGACATGGCCGGCTCGAAGACGGTGAAGATGAGCGCGCGATCCAGTTGCTTGCGCACCTGCTCTGTATCTTCGCCCGAGATGATGCGGTAATCGCCAACGCGTCCGTCAGTGTCAACCACCGCTTCGATCACAACCGGGCCATCGGCATTCACCGTGTTGACGAATGGAGCTGACGTCAAACGCGGAGGCAGATAGAGCGAAGTGGGAACGTCGTTCGCCGCCGCCACTTTATTGGGCACGGCAAGAAAACCGATGAGCACACCGAACATCACCACCGCTGTTATCAATCCTGCGCTGGCTGGAAGCATAAAAGCATTGACGGCATTTTCGAGGCGTACCAGCAGACCTTGATAACGCCGCGAAAGGCTGCGGCTGCGCTCTTGAGAGACCGCGACGCGGATACGCAGCGCCAGCTCTGCCGGGGCCGGCTTGCGCCCTAACCCTGACAACAATGTTTGCGTCTGTTTCAATGAACCATATTCAGCTTTGCACTTGCGGCAATTCTTCAAATGGCCGGACAGACTCTGCATCTGACTGCCGTTCAAAGAACCGTCAAGATATGGATTAAAAAGGGAGATGGCTTCTGTGCACTTCATGGCCTGGTCTCTACCTCCAATTGCCCAACTCTGCGAACCTGCGCATGATTGCGCGCTTCTTTCTTGCGTGGCCGCTTCAGGCCCAATTCCTCACTCGTTTGCTGCACGAACGGCAACAGCCGGTTGCGCAGCGCGTAGCGTCCGCGCGTGAGTCTTGACTTCACCGTTCCCAGCGACACTTCCAGGATCTCAGCGATCTCTTCGTATGCCAGACCTTCAATATCGCGCAGAACAAGAGTGGTGCGATACGGTTCCGCGATCTCTTTCAGCTCCGCCTCCACCCGCGCTCTTATCTCCTCGTGCGCGTAAGCGTCGAAGGGGGAGTCATTGTCATCAGCCAGGACATCCTTCAGTCCGAGGCCACGTTCATTGTCATCGCTCCCGTTCTCGGGCGCTTCAATGCTGCACTCTTTGCGCTTATGGCGGAACCACCAGCGCTTCTGGTTGGAGGCCTCGTGCACTGCGATGCGATAGATCCATGTCTTGAGGCTGGCCTCGCCGTTAAAGCGATTGATGCCGCGGAAAACCTTCAAAAACACTTCTTGCGTGGTATCCGCCGCGTCTGCCGGATCGTTGATGATGCGGTAGACCAGACTGTAGATGGGCTGGTGATAATGTGCGATCAGCCAGCTGTACGCATCGTCCGAGCCCGCGCGTAGCTCCGTGATGATGGAAGCTTCTTCCGCCCGAATCGGGATTGCGCCTGCTAGATCGCCCACTGTGGTCGCCTTCGCCAATGCTTTTGCCATGGCGTTCACCTCAAGTGTACAAGAACCGGCACCGCAACAAAATGACTGAAGTAATCCGGATCCTTTGCCCGGCTTACTTCAACCTAGTTAGACTCCATTATTCAGAAGAATGTTCCCGGATCTCGGACGATCCTTGCCCGGAACTCCGGCGGATTATTCCAGAGAAGCGCAATGTCCTGAACAAGTTAGCGGTTTGTCAGGCGCCGATGATGGCGCGTCGCAAAATCGGGTAGTAGATACCCAGAAGGTGGAGGAAATACGAGTAGAAAAAAGCCGCCGTGCGCTTTTGCGGCGGGGAGGCCAGAGATTGAGTTTCCGTGTCCATCATAGTTCTAAAGCATTCACCTACCAGCTAAACATGTCTCATAAAGAAACGTGAGTGTTATTTCGGGTTCGTGGTGGCGGGTTTCGAAGTCTTCTTCTTGGCGGTTTTCTTTACCGGAGCATCGTCATTGATGATCACTTTCTTAGGTGTCGTCGCTGCCGCTGCCTGCGCCGCTCTCGCTTGTGACCTGTATTGGAGCAGTTCTGCATTTTGTGAACTGGTCAAGGCTTCCATGTAGTCAGCCAAGTTTCTGCGGTATCCATCGATCTGGTCAGCGTATTGAGCAAGCACTGCATAGTCCTGTTTCGGGCCGAACGCTGCCGATGCTTCGGTCACAGTTTTCATCACGTCATACAACGCGTTCAGATTGCGATAGAGCTTAAAGTTCGCGCCGATATCTTGCGGGGCCGTGCGGACCGCAGCCGTCATCCCAGGGAGCGCGGCGGTCAAGTTTCTTTGGACGGAGTCAGCATTAGCCTGCGCTTGTTGCTTATCTGACGAATCAGCTTTCCATTTATCGATGCGCAATCTGTTTATGTCTTGTGCGGCATATTGCGCAGTTTGGTCGATCTTGCTCAGAAGACTTTGCAAAGCTGCTGGGCTTGGAGCCGCCTGCGCCGCCGGAACCGTCTGCGCGGCAAGGTGCTGCCAGCTGAAAGCCAGAATGCATGCGGCAATGATCCACCAGAATGCGGCGGGAATGCGCCAGGCGTGCGTCGAATGTGTATGCATGAAGTCCAGCCTCTCAAGGCGGAGTGGCTGAATATTGAGATGAGGGAAAGGGACGCGGGGTTAGTTGGATTTCCGCGTCGAATTGACGAAGACGGCGCTGTCGGCGAGAATAGAAAGGTCTCATCCGCCAGGATTGCTGGCGGTTCATTCCTTCAAAGTGGGCCTGTGGCGCAGCTGGGAGCGCGCTTCCATGGCATGGAAGAGGTCGTCGGTTCGATCCCGACCAGGTCCACCAAATATCCAACATGCCGTTCGTTTACATCCTGCAAAGTTCATCGACCAGGCGCTTCTATACAGGATGCGCGGAAAGCGTTCCTTCTCGATTGAATGAGCACCAACGAGGCCAAACCCGCTCGACCCGCGGACGTGGCCCTTGGGAGTTGGTTTATCAAGCAGTTTGAGACGCTCACCGAGGCGCGCCGCAGGGAACGCCAGATAAAAAGCTGGAAGTCTCACCGCTCGATTCAGGAACTCATCGAGCAGAAGCGCGGTTCTTGAGCGCGTCCCGGCGTGCCGGGAAGGTCGTCGATTCGATCCCGACCAGGTCCACCAATTCTTTTGTGCATGTCCGGATGCCTATCCGGCCACGACCCATGGCTCAGCGGATTTTCTGCACAAATCTGAGGTCCCGTGAGAGGATGACTGACCCTTTTTGCCCAGCTGCTCAGGAGGAGATGATGTACGTTTCGTCTTCGCTACGCGCGAACAAGATCGCGTTTTCACTAGCATTGGTTAGTTTCTGTCTGGCAGCCGTTCTGCCCTCACTGGCGGTTGATACTGACAAGGCCTGGTCTCTT
>JAICWB010000134.1 GCA_025935035.1 Terriglobales bacterium | reverse complement strand
GCGCGTAAGCGGTTGGGCGGCGCACGTCATCGAGCAGCATGATGACAACCGCTTGATCCGTCCGAGGGCGGATTACGTCGGGCCGAAGTGGCCGGAGAAGTACGTGCCGATCAATGAACGGACTTAGCACTTAGCATCGAGCACCAAGCATCGAGTAGTGAGATAGATTGCAAAGGGCGGCCAAATGGCCGCCTTTTTCTTTCATCCAACTAAACATGCGAGCCAAGAAGAATGAGGTTCCAGAGTTGCCGCAAGCTGGCTTCCCCAAATTGAATCTATTGATTCAGCCGCCTTATGCGCCGATGGAGGCGCGACAGGCGAAAGAGATTCCCCGAGGAAAGCAGTACATCTATGAGCCCAAGTGGGATGGGTTCCGCTGCCTGGCATTTCGCGATGGGGACAAGATCGTGCTGCAATCCAAAGCGGGCCAGCCGCTGGGCCGCTACTTTCCAGAGTTAGTCGAGGCTCTCTCGCAGGTTAAGGCGAAGAGATTTGTGCTGGATAGCGAGATCACCGTCGAAGTTGGCGGGCACTTGGATTTTGACGCCATTCTGCAACGCATTCATCCGGCGGAGTCTCGCATCAAGCGGTTGAGCAAGGAGACGCCGGCTCGGATGCTGTGTTTTGATTTGTTGGTGGATGCAGCAGGGAAGTCGCTGGTGGATCTGCCTCTGACGGAGCGCAAGGAGCGGCTGGAGGAGTTCTTTCAGAAGTTCGTACCTCGGGGGCTAAAGCCGGGGTCATCAAGGGGCGTTGGCGGTACGGCTGAAGCCGTACCCTCTCAAAGCACTCGGACCATCACACTCTCACCGCACTCGCGGGACCTGAAGCAGGGCGAAGCATGGTTGCATGACCTAGCCGCTTACGGGTGCGATGGTGTGATGGCTAAGCTGGCCGACGAGCCGTATCACTCCGGTGACCGCGATGGAATGGTCAAGATTAAACGGATGCGTACGGCCGATTGTGTAGTGGGTGGGTTCAGGTATGCGACGAAGAAAGAGCAGGGAGTGGGATCATTGCTGCTCGGCCTCTACAACGATGCTGGTGAGTTGGACCACTGTGGTTTTACATCGTCGTTTTCGGCCGAGGAAAAGCTGAAGCTGGTAAAGACGCTCAAGCCTCTGATAGGTGGAGAAGGATTCACCGGTAAAGCGCCTGGCGGACCGAGCCGATGGAATGCTTTCAACGACCGCAGCAGCGAATGGGAACGGCTGGAGCCCAAATTAGTGTGCGAAGTGCGGTTTGACCATATCTCCAATGGCCGATTCCGGCATGGAACGAAATTCTTGCGGTGGCGTCCGGATAAGAAGGCAAAACAGTGCACGTTTGATCAGTTGAAGCCCGCAAAGAAACCGTCGAAGGTGGCATAGGTGGTGAACTCACCGAAAGCAAAAAATGTGGTTCAGTACGCAACTGGCGTGCTCATCATGTTTTTTAGTCTTGGCTTATTCTTGCTCACCGCAGCGTTCGCATACTGGAGATACACAGAAGGATTCGATTCGGGTCGAGAGCAGTTGGCCTTTCTTTCGAGATACGGCGCTGTGGCGATTGCTTTTGTCATTGCCTTCACTTTAGGTGCTCTGCTCACGCGCCGATCGCTCACCGTAGACCCTGCTCTGCGACCTTGACCAAGAGTTCACTGAGCGACCCGCGCCGCATGAGCAAAGGCTTGACTTACACAATAGTTTGTGTAAGGATTGACACATTGAGGACTATGGCGACGAACCTGGCGATTGACGACAAATTAATTGAAGAGGCACAGAAGCTCGGCGGCCACAAGACCAAGAAGGATGCTGTCAATACCGCCTTGGCTGAATACATTCGCCACAGAAATCAGCTAGAGATATTATCTTCGTTTGGAACGATTGATTTCGATCCAAGGTATGATCACAAAGCCGCCAGACACCGTAAACCCATGAATGGCAAGAAAAAGAAACCTGCCTGATGGTACTAGTGGATACGACGGTGTGGTCACTCAGTCTTCGTCGCGATGACACGCGTTTGAACGATGTACAGCGTAAGAAGAAGCTAGCTCTTTACGAGTTGGTCAGCCATCACAACGCACAAATGATCGGTCCCATCCGCCAGGAAATACTGTCAGGGATTCGGCATTCCGAACAGTTCACCCGGATTCAAAGTCAACTTAGGGCCTTCGCGGACGAGCCGTTGAAGACCAGTGACTTTGAACTCGCCGCAGAGTATGCCAATCTAGCCATGGACAGGGGGATTTCCGGGTCAAATGTGGACTTTCTGATCTGTGCCGTCGCAGCTTCCAGGTCTTGGAAAGTCTTTACCGAAGATACCGATTTCATGCATTACTCATCAATTCTGCCCATCGACCTCTTTTAAACAGCCCCTTTTTGCCCATTTCCAGCCCTCCATGTTATTCTTTTATAGACACATAGAGTGAATATAAGAGATTAGGAGTTACCCAGCTTCAGTGTTAGCCAGCGAGAAGAAACAGAGCGTTATCAGCCAGTACCGCACACACCCGACCGACACCGGCAGCCCACAGGTCCAGATCGCAGTTTTGAGCGAGCGGATTGGCGAATTGACCGAACACTTCAAGACCCATCAGAAGGACCACGCGTCCCGTCGCGGACTTCTCATGATGGTGAGCAGACGTCGTCGTCTGCTGGACTACCTCAAGAGCCACGATTCCGAGAGCTACAAAGACGTTATCCAGAAGCTCGGCATCCGCAAGTAACTCCGCTCGCGAAGATAGTTGGCGTTCGTTTCCCTGTATGGCGGAAGAATGGTCTTCCGCCGAAACCCTCGCATCCCGATACTCGCTGACGGAAGCCGCCGCAATGGAAGCTCACCATCCATTCCAAAGTTTGAACACACCCGTACATCCGCGTGTCTTGAATAGCGCCGCGGACACCCATCCGTATCTCTCCATATCATTTACACCTGACGCGCTGAAAATAGAAAAGAGGAAACCATGAAGCAAGAGACCACTGTCCAATTGGCAGGCGGTAAATCCATCTCATTCGAGACGGGAAAACTGGCGAAGCAGGCGCATGGCGCCGTCGTCGTTCGCGTGGGAGACAACGTTGTGCTCACCACTGCATGCTCGAACCCCGAGCCACGAGAGGGAATCGATTTCTTCCCACTCACCGTTGACTATCGGGAATACACATATGCCGGCGGACGCATTCCCGGCGGATTCATTAAGCGTGAAGGCAGGCCCAGTGAGCGCGAGATCCTTGTTTGTCGAATGATCGATCGGCCCATCCGCCCGTTGTTCCCTGAAACTTTCCGTAATGAGACGCAGATCATCTCGCTGGTCATGTCTGCCGACAATGAAAACGACCCCGACGTCGCCGCCATCAATGGCGCCAGCGCAGCGCTGAGCATTTCTGATATTCCATTCAATGGCCCGATCGGCGCTGTGCGCGTTGGCCAGATCAACGGCGAGTTCATCGCCAACCCTACTTACGCAGAGATAGCAGAAAGCACCATTAACATCATCGTGGTGGCCAGCGTGGACGGCATCGTGATGGTGGAAGCAGGCGCGAAAGGCGTGAACGAAGAGACGGTGCTCGGCGCAATCGAGTTTGCGCACGAGCAGATCAAGAAGATCTGCGCGGGCATCTCTGAGCTGGTGAAAAAGGCCGGCAAGAAGAAGCGCGAGGTTGCTCCTGCCGACTTCGACGAAAACTACTACAACCAGATCCGCTCCAAGTATTGGGACAAACTGGCCGATGCCTGCGACACCAAGAAACATGACAAAGAGACCAGCTATGCGCTGATCAAGAGTCTCAAGAAAGAAGGCAAAGAAGCCATTCCAGAAGAGAACGCAGAGGAGCGCGCGAAGTTCGGCAAGTATTATGACGTGCTGCGCGAGCGCTTGTTCCGCGAGCAGGTCACCAAGGACCGACGGCGTCCGGATGCGCGTGCGTTCGACGAGATCCGCCAGATCAGCATCGAGACTGGCGTGCTTCCGCGCACGCACGGTTCGGCGTTATTCACCCGCGGCGAGACGCAAGCACTTGTCACCACAACACTCGGCACGTCTGACGACGTGCAGCGCATTGAGCGCTACCAGGGTGAGTACCGCAAGAACTTTATGTTGCACTACAACTTCCCTCCGTTCTCAGTAGGTGAGACCGGCCGCATGGGTGGCGTTGGACGCCGCGAGATCGGTCACGGTGCATTGGCAGAGCGCGCAGTCAGCGCGGTTCTGCCGGGTGAAGAGTGGCCGTACACGATGCGCGTGGTTTCTGACATTCTCGAATCGAACGGCTCGTCGTCAATGGCTTCGATCTGCGGAGCCTCGCTCTCGCTGATGGATGCCGGCGTTCCATTGAAGGCTCCTGTGGCAGGCGTTGCGATGGGATTGGTGAAGGAAGGCGATGCATATGCAATCCTGACCGACATCGCCGGCGCGGAAGACCACTACGGCGACATGGACTTCAAAGTCGCCGGCACGCGTGACGGCATCACTGCTCTGCAGATGGACATCAAGATCAGCGGCTTGACCAGCCAGATCATGAAAGAAGCGATGGAGCAGGCGCGTCGCGGACGGTTGTTCATCCTGGACAAGATGGAAGGAATCATCGCCGAAGGCCGCGAGAATATGTCAAAATTCGCGCCTCGCATACACACGTTGCAGATCCCGGTGGACAAGATCAGAGACCTGATCGGGCCGGGCGGCAAGATGATCCGCAGCATCGTGGAACGCACGGGCGTGAAGATCGACGTGGAAGATTCCGGCAAGGTGAACGTAGCGTCGAGCGACGAAGCGGCATTGGCACAAGCGCTGCAGATCATCGGCGATATTACGGCTACGCCGGAAGTGGGCAAAACCTATCTCGGCAAAGTTGTGCGTATCGCTGAGTTCGGCGCGTTCGTTGAGATCTTCCCGGGCACCGACGGCTTGCTGCACATCAGCGAGATCGCGGAGCATCGCGTGAACAAGGTGGAAGATGAACTACACGAAGGCGACCAGATACTGGTGAAGGTCCTCTCCATGGAAGGCAATAGGATCAAGTTGTCACGCAAAGCGATCTTGAAGGAGCAACGGGCGAAGATGGCAGCCGAGAACGGCGAACCTGTTGAAGGCGTGACCATCGAAGGCGGCGGCGATTTTGAAGACTCCGATGGCGATGACAGCGGCGGCGAGCAGAACTTCAACCGTGAAGGTGCGACCGCTGGAGCGGGCGGAGATCGCGGACGCGGCGGTGATCGCGGTGGTCGTGGACCGGGCGGCGGTGCACGTCGTCATGGTGGCGGCGGTGGCGGACGCGGTGGCCGTGGTGGCCGCGGCGGCGGTGGTGGTCGCGGAAGACGCTAGACTATCAAAACATTACAAATGAAGGGTCGCTCTACGCGGCCCTTTTTTCTTTTGCCATGATGCCGGCTTGATGCGGAGTCAGATAAAATCCTTCGCATGAAGATTGTTGCTGCCTTCCTCCTAACTGTCCTTCCCACTGGCGTTTTCACGCAAACGAAAATCGCGACGACCTCGACAAATTCCGCAGCCATGAAACAGATCGAGAAGCAGGTGAATTTCTCTGAACTCGAGAAGCAGCTTGCGCAATGGAAGGTCGTACGCATGCCATTCGATTCGAAAGGCCTGACTGCCGACCAGGTCAAGGTGGTAGGGAAGCTGGTGACAGCTTCGCAGTATCTCGACAATATTTTCCTGCGGCAAAGCGATCCTGAAGTTGTTGGCATGATGCGGACACTACAGCACAGCTCCGATCCGAAAGCGAAAGCGATCTTGCGGATGTTGCGCATTCAGGGAACGCGCTATGACTTGCTCGCAGAGAACAAGCCTTTTATCGGCACGGAGCCGATGTCGCCCGACCGCGGGTTCTATCCCGCTGGATTGACGCGCGATCAGATCGAGCAATATGTGAAGGAGCATCCGGAGAAGAGAGCGGAGTTATACAACTCGCTCACCGTCGTACGGCGGAAGGGCGACGAATTAGTTGGGATTCCCTATCACATTGAGTATCGGCGGTTCCTGGAGCCAGCGGCAAAGGCATTGAAGCAAGCGGCAGCGCTCAGCGAAAAAGATGATCCGGCATTTGGGAATTATCTTTCGCTACGCGCGGATGCGCTGCTGAGTGATGACTACTACCAGAGTGATCTGGCTTGGGTGGATCTGAAGAACCCAAAGATTGACGCCATCATGGCGCCGTATGAGACCTACACTGACGACGTTCTCGGAGTGAAGGCCACGTACGGGACTTCCGTTCTTATCCGAGATGACGCACAGAGCCAGAAGCTGGCGCTGTTTGAAAAGTATGTGCCCGATATTCAGGACGCTTTGCCGCTGGACAAAGCCGATCTGCCTTCCAAGCGCGGTCAGCCGACTCCGATGGAAGTCTCAGACGCGCCGTTCCGTGCGGGCGACCTCCGGCATGGCTATCAGGCAGTAGCGGATAATCTGCCGAATGATCCGCGGATTCATCAGGAGAAGGGAACCAAGAAAATATTCTTCAAGAACTTCATGGACGCGCGCGTGAACTACGTGGTGATCCCTATCGGCAAGCAAGTCATGCAGCCTGACCAGGCAGCGAAGGCGTCACTCGATGGATATCTCTCCATCGTGATGATGCATGAGATCTGCCACGGATTGGGGCCTGCCTTTGCGCGAGTCGGCGGTAAACAAGTGCCGATCAATGAATCCATTGGACCTACTTATTCCGCGCTTGAAGAAGCGAAGGCAGACATCGTCGGTCTCTTCGGCATGAAGTGGTTGATGGACCACGATGCGCTGCCTAAGGACCGGTTGCAGGAATACTACGCGTCTTACGTCGCGGGTATCTTTCGTACAGTTCGTTTCAGTGTGGCGGAAGCTCATGGACGCGCAGAGATGGTGGAGTTCAATTATCTCTCTGAACACGGCGCGATCCATCGTGACGATGCTTCCGGACGTTATGTGATCGATTACGACAAAATGCCCGACGCCATCGCCGGTCTGACGAAAGAATTTTTGCAGATCGAGGCGACGGGTGATCGCGCGCGCGCGGAAAAATTTATGTCGCAGTACGATAAGATGCCGGCTCAGTTAAAGGCCGAATTGGATAAAGTCACGGGCGTGCCCGTGGACGTTGATCCGGTGTATTCATTCCCCGAACCGATCTTTGCGGATGCAACCCGAGATTAGATAGCGACGCCTTTTCGGCTTTCGCCCGGGCAGGCTTGCGTCACGTTTGTTTACCCTCTTATTTAGTGCGTGGTTTAACAATCGGTTTTGCCTCGCCTTTTTGCGCCCTCCAAGGCAAACATTTTGGCTCTTTCCCCATCTAATTTTTTCGTATTGATACCCCGTAACGGGCCCCGCCAGACGAAAAAAATTTGAAAAGAAGTCGGAGAAAGTAAGCGAGTGACTGCACAAAGTTCCCCAAAACCCGCGCAGGCAATGCAGCGCGCAAGCACGGGCATACCCGGACTTGATGACATTCTTGGAGGTGGCCTGCCGGAAGGCCATCTCTACCTTATCCAGGGCGATCCCGGTTCGGGGAAGACCACGCTTGGTCTACAGTTT
This sequence comes from Terriglobales bacterium, assembly GCA_025935035.1. Classification (GTDB taxonomy): domain Bacteria; phylum Acidobacteriota; class Terriglobia; order Terriglobales; family Acidobacteriaceae; genus JAICLA01. The sequence continues at coordinate 216 of JAICWB010000134.1, read as the reverse complement.
TTGCTGGAGGGCGTCAAGAAAGGCGAGTCGACGCTGTACATCACGCTTTCCGAATCGAAAGATGAATTGCACGGGGTGGCGCGTTCGCATGGCTGGGACATCTCGAAGATCCCGGTGCTGGAGATGATCCCGGAAGAAGAAGAAGTGAATCCTGAGGCGCAGTACACCGTATTTCATCCGTCGGAGGTGGAACTGGCGGATACCACGGGGGCGGTG
>JAICWB010000118.1 GCA_025935035.1 Terriglobales bacterium | reverse complement strand
GCCGGTCAAGGTGCCGGCGGGGAAGCAGGCAGCGAAGGCGTCGATGGGGTCGAGCCCCGCACGGAGTTTGCCTTCGAGCGCGGTGACGAGATGCATCACGTGCGAATAGCGCTCCACGAACATGAAGTCGCTCACTTTGACCGATCCGAACTCGCTGACGCGTCCGAGGTCGTTGCGTCCGAGATCGACTAGCATCACGTGTTCGGCGCGTTCTTTCTCGTCGGCACGAAGTTCGGCCTCGAGGGCGCGGTCAGTGGCCTCGTCTGCGCCGCGTTTTCGTGTGCCCGCGATGGGGCGATAGCGCAGTGTCGTGGCGCCGTCAGCGGTGCGGCGGGCTTTCACCAGCATCTCTGGCGACGATCCGAGGACTTCGAGCTTGTTCATGCGCAAGTAGTAGAGATATGGCGACGGATTGACGCGTCGTAGCTCGCGATAGATGTCGAATGCAGGAACGCCGGGCTCGAGTTCGATGCGCAGAGAAAGGACGGTTTGGAAGACGTCGCCTGCGGAGATGTATTCCTTCACGCGGGCAACGTCTTGGAGGAATTTCTTTAGTTCTGTGCGATGTTTGATCTTCGGCGGTGCGTTCGGGCGAACCTTGCGCGCTGAGGATTTTGCTCCCGTGCGCAATCGCTTTTCTATCTGCGCGATGTCTTTCTGCGCGCGTTTGTAAGCTTTCTCCGGCGATTCCGCGCGGACATCGACTGTCGCGATGATGTAGATCTCGTGGCGCACATGATCGAAGGCGAGTACGCGGTCGAAGAACATCAGTGAGCAATCGGGCAGGTGGAGGTCGTCTTTGGCGGAGTTGCCGATCTTTTCCAGTTGACGTACGGCGTCATAAGAAAAGAAGCCGACCGCGCCGCTGGTGAACGGCGGCAGTCCGGCGACGGTGGCGGCCTTGTGCTCTTTCAGAAGTTTGCGGACGATCTCGAAGACCTTGCCTCTTTGTTTTGTCGTCTTATTACCCCGTGTGATCTCGACCTTATCTCCGCGCGACTGAACGGTCATGTAAGGATGCACGCCGAGGAAGGTGTATCGCCCGATCTTTTCGCCACCCTCGACCGACTCCAGCAGGAACGCGTGCGGCTCTTTCTGCGCGATGCTGAGGAACGCGGAGACAGGCGTGAGCAGATCTGCAGGCACAGTGGTGAAGACCGGCACGAGAGTGGCATTCTGCGCTAGCTGGGAAAACGTTTTGAGATCAGGAGTCAGCAAAAAACAATCCTTCCGCCTGGAAGCAGCGGCTGCCTAGATTTTAGTTGAGTGGATTGAACGAGAAAAAACTAGCGCTGTGTGGGCAGGGAAGCCCACCAAGTGGAGCGCAGGTAGCAGATGTAGAGCGATCTCATTTGTTGACTATGCTACACCAAACGGGTCTTCGAGTGACGGACTCTGCGGTGTGAAGAGTTCGGCGCCGTTCTCGGTGATGTGCATGTCATCTTCCACGCGCACGCCGAATTCGCCCTTGATGTAAATGCCGGGCTCGTTGCTGAAGGTCATGTTGGCCTGCATCGGGAGCTTGTTGCCGCGGACGAGGTAAGGCCATTCGTGGCCGTCCATGCCCATGCCGTGGCCTAGGCGGTGGCCGAAATATTTGTAATCGGGACCATAGCCTGCGTCGGTGATGACTTTGCGGGCGGCAGCGTCAACGTTCTCGCACGGGACGCCGGGCTTGGCGGTGCGTAGCGCGGCATCTTGCGCGCGGCGGTCGATCTCAAAAACTTTCTTCATCTTGTCCGTCGGTTTGCCGATGACGAACGTGCGGCTGATGTCTGATTGGTAGCCTTCGACGGTGCATCCACCGTCCATGAGAAGAATCTCGTTCTCGTGGATGACTTGAGGCTGCACGGAACCGTGAGGCAGCGCGGAGTATTCGCCGACCTGCACGCCGGCGGCGCCTTGAAAGCCGAGCTTCTGGTGTGCGGCGGAGACCCATGCGGCAAAATCGTTTTGCGTCGCTGGCTTGTCGCCTTTGTATTCCTTCAACGTGTTGTAGGCGGCTTCATATGCTTTGAGCGTGACGTGGGCGGCGAGCCGCATGAGTGCGACCTCGTGTTCACTCTTGATCTGGCGGCATCCGGCGGTAACGGGAGTGGCGGAGACCATCTGCATGGCGGGCGCGGCGTGCGCGATGCCGTCCGCGTAAACGAAATAAGTGCGTTCCTCGATGCCGACTTTGCCCGTCTTGATGCCGCGGTCGGCTAGGCCCTGCGCGAGCTTGGCGTAAGGATTTTCGTCTTCATTCCAGATGCGGACGTCAGTATCCGAGCCGAGAGGGCCAGTGGCCATCTGCTCGCGGGTGCGGTCTTCCTCAAAGGCTGGCGTAACGAAAAAGACGTCGCCCTTGGCGGGAATCACTAAACCGGAAAAGCGCTCGCTCAGCCACCAATGAATGTTGGTGAAGTAAACGAGCGAGGTGCCTCCGGCGATGACGACTGCATCTAGGCCGTTCTGCTTCATCAGCTCGCGGGCTTTTTCGAGACGTGCGCGGCGTTCTTCTTTTGTGATGGGCTTGGCTTGGTCCTTCATGGACGTGAGCGCGTTGATGGCGCGGGACAAAACGCGCGAACGCGGCGCATCGTCTTCTTGTGCCGCAGCGAATGTGGGAAGGACAGCGGCTCCGGCGGCAGCGCCGGTCAGTTTCATCAGGTCACGTCGATTGATCGCCATGTGCTCACCTCAGCATTTGTTCAGACCATCCAGCGCGGCCACCTTGTAAGCCTCGGCGAGCGTTGGATAGTTGAAAACTGTGTCGCGGAAGAATTGCATGGGTGCGTCGAGCGCCATGGCCGCTTGACCGATGTGGACTATCTCCGCGGCGCGGTCGCCGATCACGTGGACGCCCAGCAGCTTGAAAGTCTCCGGGGAGAAAAGCAGCTTAAGCATTCCCTGGTCGTCGCCTAGCATCTGGCCTTTAGCCAGCTCTTCGTACTTCGCTATTCCGACTTCATAAGAGATTTTCTCTTTGGTCAGGTATTCCTCGCTGTGGCCGACCATGGAAATCTCAGGAATGGTGTAAATGCCATACGGCAAGAGGCGGGGATCGAGTTCACTCGGCGTGCCGAACATGTGCTGGCTGGCGAGGCGCCCTTGCTCCATCGACGTGCTGGCGAGCGAGGGAAAGCCGATGACGTCACCGGCGGCGTAGATGTGCGGCACATCTGTCTGGAAGAACTTGTTGACCTTGAGTTGGCCGCGCGGCTCGGGCGTGATGCCCGCGGCTTCAATGTCGAGAAGGTCAGTGTTGGCCTGGCGTCCCACGGTGTAAAGCAGCATGTCACCGTGCAGGGTCTTGCCGCTTTCCATCTTGGCGAAAACACGGCCCTTTTCTTCATCGATCGAGACGCCAGCGACTTTTTCACCCAGGCGGAAGATGGTGCCGCGTCGTCGCAACTGATACATCAAAGACTCGATGATCTCGCGGTCAGCGAAATCGAGAAGCGTGGGACGCGCGTCCACCAGCGTGACTTCAGTATTCAGGGCGGCGAACATGGATGCGTATTCGAGGCCGATGACGCCGGCGCCTACGACGATCAACTCGCGCGGTAATTCTTCAATGCCGATGATCTGGTCAGAATCAAAGATGCGCGTGCCATCGAGTGGAATACTGGGATTGTGCGCGGGGCGAGTGCCGCAAGCGATCATCACGTGCTGCGCCAAAAGCAACAGAGAAGGCGAGTTAAGCTGTTCGACCTCGATGGTGTTGGCGTCGAGAAAGCGGGCGTGGCCGTCGACGACCGTGATCTGGTTGCGGCGAAGCTGATTGCTGATGACCTCGGCCTCGCGCATCACTACGCGGTTCACGCGCACCATGAGATCGCTCATGGATATGTTTTCTTTTACGGCGTAGTCGCGTCCGTAGAAGGCGCGCTGGCTGAACCCGGTGAGGTAGAGCACCGCCTCACGGAAAGTCTTGCTGGGAATGGTTCCGGTATGGACGCAGACGCCGCCGATCTGATTGCGGCGGTCCACGATAGCCACCTTCTTACGCATTTTGGCGGCAGCGATGGCGGCTTTTTGTCCTGCCGGTCCGCTACCTATGACTACTAGATCGTATTCGTTGGATTGCATGGAGGGCGCCGTTTATAGAGAAAGGACAAGATACAGGAAAGAGTGCGGGTTTGAATAGAGTAGAGATGATGGGGTGCACTTGCGGAAGACCCAACACAGAGAACTGAGAACACATAGATTCACAGAGGAACTGAGGTGGAATCGGGGGTTGGGTGGCTCCGGTGTTTGGACCGGGAATTGCTGCCTGAGTGCCGACGCAAACCCTACGCCGGTGCCGGCTTGCGCTAGACTAGTTCTCTCGATGCTACGAGTTATTTTTTTTGGAGTGTTGCTGGCGTCGTGTCCCACACTAGCGCAGAATCCAGCGCCCCTTGCGGGGCACGGTCAAGCGCAGGCCATTGGCGACCTGCAATCGCCGGATGCGACGGTGCGCGGCGCGGTGACGCTAGGCAAAACGGGCGCTTCCATCTCGAGCGGTTCAGAGATCACCGCCGGTGATACGAATGCGCGCGTTGAACTCAAGCGCGGCGGCACATTACAAGTCTGCCACGGTTCGAGTGCGACCATCACCAGCGCCAGTAATGGCCGCGAGATGCTTATCGCTCTGAGCTCAGGCACGCTGGAAGTCCATTACACGATTCCCGCGAACTCAGACACGATCGTCACGCCGGATTTTCGTTTGTTGTTGACCGGCCCTGGAGCGTTCGATTTCGCTGTGGGAACAAGCCCGAGTGGTGGCGTATGCGTGCGGTCGCTGCCGGGAAACGCCTCGTCGTTGATCGTGAATGAGCAATTCGGCGACGGCGCGCATCAAGTAAAGCCGGGCGAACAGGCTACATTCCGCAACGGACACGTAGATGAATTTTTGCCGTCGGCAGCCGATTGCGGCTGTCCGCAAGTCGCTACGGAGAATGCGTCTGCCGATTCAGCGGGCAAGACCGGCTTAGGCTTCCCGGAGCAGCAATCGCGTAATGCTGAAGCTGCCGTGGCTGCGGGGCTTCCAGTACCAGGGATTGCGGTTCCGCCACAGGCGCCGCCCAAGCCGGGGGAAGTCCATACGCAGGTGGATGCCCCAGTCGTGTTCCGGGCTGATGAGATGCCCCGTCCGGCGCCCATTGTGCTGCGTGCCGGCCTTCCGCAAGCGCCCGCAGGCTTGCTCCCGGCAGTTGCGCCGCCAAGGGCGGAAAAGGCCGAAGGGAAGCCATCCTGGTTCCACAGGTTTGGCAAAGCCATCGCTTCCATCTTTTCTTCTGATTCCAAGCGCAAGACGGATTAGGTGCCGCGTTCTAGGGCATATTGTCCGCGGTTTATCCCTAAATACCTGGCCGTTTAGGGCCCAAAGACGATAAAAAATTGAAACCCTTTGCCGTATTTGGGGTCTATAATTGAGGATATTTCTATGTCTTCATCTGCTACGAATCCCATAGGTCCAGGCCCCGGGTCACAGACGGTCAGCCGCGTTGTAGACCCCACCATCCTGCCTACTTTGCAGGGTGTTGGATACGGCAATTATGACGTCAGGCCATTCAATTTTGTTTACTCCCTGTTGGCACATGGGCTGGCCGTGGCGCTCATCCTGTGGATGTCAATGTTCGTGGTAAAGAACAAAGACGTGATCAAGCAGCAGGTCATTGACCTAGTGGATCCTAGCGGCCTCACCCTGCCCGCAAGCGCGACAAAGGCGGGTGGCGGCGGCGGCGGTGGCGACGCCAGCAAACTGGAAGCATCGAAGGGCAAGCCACCCAAGTTCACTATGACCCCGGTCACTCCTCCGGCGGCGGTGATCAAGAACCAAGACCCGAAACTCGCTGCTGAGCAAGCTATCCTGGTTCCTCCGCAAGTGAAGCTGCAGACCTCGCAGAGCGATGTTGGCGATCCCCTGTCGAAGGCTCTGATGGCGTCGAACGGAGTGGGTGTAGGAGCGGGTATTGGCTCCGGCTCGCGTGGTGGCATCGGCTCAGGCAATGGTGGTGGCCTCGGACCCGGCATGGGCGGAGGCACAGGCGGCGGGATCTTCAGAGTGGGTGGCGGAGTCAGCGCACCTCGAGCGATCTATCAACCCGACCCGGAGTATTCAGAAGAAGCGCGCAAGGCTAAATATCAGGGTACCGTCGTGCTGGCGGCAGTGATCGACGCTAATGGCCATCCGCGCGATATTCGCGTGGCCCGTTCGGTGGGTCTCGGCTTGGACGAAAAGGCGATGGAAGCGGTGAAGACCTGGCGCTTTGAACCGGCCAAAAAGGACAATCAAGCCGTAGCCGTTTTAGTGAATATAGAAGTAACCTTCAACCTTTATTAGCCTCACGTGGCGCGCTTTGGCGCGCCACTGTTGTCTCCCGCCTATTAATCTTTTCACTGAGTCTTAAAGTTCCTGTCAACAATCCAAAGTAACTACGGTAGATGTAGTATCTTGCGGTAGCATGTAACGATTTTGCGTATCGCCTTGCGAGGCATGGAGCCCCAAGAAAATTGAAAAACGTGACTGGTGACACGACCCCCGACTCCAATAGGCAGCAAATCGGTAAGGGCCAAAAAAAACAATTCATTGTGATCGAGATCCCGGCGAAGAATGAAGAACATTCTTATCCGAAGGCGGTGTTCGCCTGCGACACGGTGGAGGAGGCCCTGAAGCTTTGCAACCAGATGAATGCCGACGCGGGCTATGAGCGTTACGGCATCCAGAGACCTGCGCCTTCGCAAAAGCCCCAAAAGTAGTGCAAATTGCCTTAGTTCAAAAGTACTAAGGTTCTTGCAACCAAGCCTTTTTGGGTCGCGTCTAATATTTCCGTGACGCCCTCCAGCAACACTCCCAAAGATCCGATGCGACCATGCCATCGGTGCCATGGAACAGGCACTGTGGATGGCAAGGTGTGCCAGACGTGCAAAGGAAAAGGCGAGATTATTTCCGCCCAATAAGAAGCAGCAGCTTTCGATTCGTGGCCACCCTGGCCCATGCCAGCGTCATCGTAGAGTTAACGTATAATTAAAAGCGCCGTTAAGCAGGCCTGATCCAAACGCAAAGTCCCCTGACCCTTTTGCGATGCGATCTTTGGTGCCATATTTTTTTATCAGCACTCACCCGGTAGGATGGAAGTGCAGCCAATGCGGGCAGCTTTTCCGCGTCCCGCTGAATGTATTAGGCACTCCTACCTCTAAGCCTGATGAAGACCTACGTTCGCGCTTCGAGGCGCATTCTTGCCTGGCCTATCGAGACGAGATCGAGAAGAGACGTAGTGCCTCGGCAGAGGCCGCCGGCGACGATGCGCCGGACTCAGGCGATATCTGAAATCGCGGGCATAGCATCCGCTTTGATAAAATCAAGGGTTGCCGCCTGGCATGCTTCCGAGTTCTATAAGCGGGGCCATCTGAAGGTGCGCGAACTTTAAGGAGATCTTTTAGCAATGTCGATACCCGCAACCCAGATGCGTCCGGGCATGATCATCAAGCACAACGGCGAGCTTCATTCCGTTTTCAAAGTGGAGCACCGCACGCCCGGCAACCTGCGTGCTTTTATACAGGCCAAACTCCGCAACCTGCGCACCGGCGCCATGTTCGAACACCGCTTCCGCTCGCCTGACCCTATCGAAAAAGTCGCCGTGGACGAGATCAAGATGGAGTTCCTATATCACGATGGCGACAACTATCACTTCATGAACCAGGAAAACTACGAGCAGATCGCGCTGTCTGCAGAGATCCTGGGGGATGCAGTGGATTACATGATCCCGAACATGGTCATCCACATCGAGTTCTTTGACGGTAAGGCCGTGGGCGTTGAACTGCCACAGACGGTGGACCTCAAAGTGGTAGAGACCGAGCCAGGAATCAAGTCTGCGACCGCTTCCAGCGTGACCAAACCGGCTAAGACTGAAACGGGGTTGGTGGTGCAGGTGCCGCCGTTCATCAATGAAGGCGAGACCATCCGGGTGGATACGGCCGAGGGGGCGTACCTCTCGCGCGCGTAAGCATTGCAACATTCTTCAGATTTGTAATTTCAAATTTGTAATTTGTGATTTTGAAGACGAACATCGTCAGCAATTGCAAATTACAAATTGCAAATTACCAATCGGAGTCATCGCAGATGCCGGTTCAAGCTCGCAAATTCGTAGTCCGCGGCCGCGTGCAGGGCGTCGGCTTCCGCTGGTTTGTCGAGCGGGAAGCTTCCGCGCTGGGATTGCTGGGATGGGTGCGCAACCGTGAGGATTCCACTGTCGAGTTGCTGGCCATGGGCGAAGAGGAAAAGTTGGCG
>JAICWB010000281.1 GCA_025935035.1 Terriglobales bacterium | reverse complement strand
TAATGCATCAGCTTGCGGAAGTACAGTTCTTTGGTCGCGAATCCGTTGAAGTCATGCTGTTGTGCGAATTGAATCGCATAGTGCTCTGGATAATAAGTCTGCAGGATGACCCGTCCCGGTGTTGTCCCGCGACCGGCGCGTCCGGCAACCTGCGTAAGCAATTGAAATGTCCGCTCCGCCGCGCGAAAATCCGGAAAGCCTAGCGCGAAGTCCGCGCCCACCACGCCCACCAGCGTCACCCCATGAATGTCATGGCCTTTGGCGATCATTTGCGTGCCCACCAGCAGATCGATCTCGCCGGCATTCAACTGGTTAAGTATGCGCTCGAAGTCGTGCCGCCCGCGCACCGTATCGCGGTCCAGCCTTCCGATGCGCGCTTGCGGGAAAGCCGCATGCAGATGCTCTTCTACCTTCTCCGATCCGGCGCCCAAAAAGAAAATGTGTTCACTCTCACATTTCGGGCACTTTCGCGGCACCGGCAACCGGTATCCGCAATAGTGGCATTCCAGACGTGGCGACCCTTGATGGTGCGTCATCGCAATGGCACAGTTTTTGCACTGTACCGTCTCACCGCATGCCCGGCACAGCACCACTGCCGAGTATCCGCGGCGGTTCAGCAAAATGATGACCTGCTCATTCAGCTCCAGCCGTTGGGCGATCTCCTCCAACAGTCGGCGCGAGAGCACGCGGTCTTCGCCGGTATCCTGGAACTCTTGCCGAAGGTCCACCAGTTCCACTTCCGGCAGCGGACGATCTTCCACCCGCTGCTTCAATTCGATCAGCGCATACTTGCCCGTCTGTGAATTTTGGAATGATTCGAGTGAGGGCGTCGCGGAACCTAACACTACCGCCGCATTGCACAACTTCCCACGCATCACAGCTACATCGCGGGCGTTGTAGCGCGGCGTCTCTTCCTGCTTGTAAGAGCTGTCGTGCTCCTCGTCCACCACGATCAGCGCAACATCGCGAACCGGCGCGAACACCGCGGACCGCGTTCCTACCACGACTCGCGCCTCTCCACGATGGATGCGATGCCACTGCTCCGCCCGCTCATCGTTCGACAATCCGGAATGCAGGATGGCCACTTCCTGACCGAAGACGCGATGCAGGTTTGCCGCCGCCGCTGGAGTAAGACCGATCTCCGGAACTAAAAGGACCGCGGACCGCCCCATGGCGAGCACCCTCTTCATCGCCGAAAGATAAACCGCGGTTTTCCCCGATCCCGTGACCCCGTGCAATAAGGAAACTGAAAACTTGCCGGCTTCAACAACATTCTGGATTTTTTGCAGCGCATTCTGCTGCGCGGCATTGAGGTCGAATCCCAGCGGCTCACGCGTCATGATCCCGGAAACTGCGAACTCTGCCGGCTCTTCCGCTATCTCTACCAAACCACGCCGCACGAGCGTCTGCAAGGTCGTTCGCGGCACTTCCAGCTTGTTCAGGTCATCCACGCGCGCGCGTCCGCCGCCAACCGTGAGCGCCACAAGGATGGTTTGTTGATTCTCGTTAAGCTTCGCAGGTGATTGTTCTGAAGTCGTTGATTCGCGCAATTGCGCCACTTTCACCACGCGGCGGGCGTCACGCACCTGCGAAGCATCGTCGCGGCTGATCCACTTCTTGCGCAGCATTCCTGTGAGGATCGCCTTGGTCGCTCCCGCCGCTGACCGCAAAGTGCCTTCCCGTACCGGCTCGTCGGCGTTGGTTAGATGGTCGAGTACCGCATACTCGATCATCAACTCTTCTGAAGATTTCTTTGAGCGCTTTGACGATCCCACATTTGCCGATTCATACAACGCCCTCACGCCTGCGTCCGCAATAGCGTAAACCCACGTATGTTTCACCTCGGCCATCAGCGGAAGCATCGTGCGATACACCTCGCCGATGGGCGCGATGTAATACTGCGCTATCCATTCACCAAGTTTGAGAAGATTTGCGTCCAGCACTGGCGCCGCGTCCATCGCAGTGATCACGGACTTCGCCTTCATCGATGGTGGCTCGTCATGCACCGCTGTAACGATGCCCGCCATGCGCATCGTACGGAACGGCACCAGCACGCGCCCACCCACTACCGGCGCAGTGCCGCCTGCGCGATACGTGAACGTCATCTCCAATGGCACAGGAAGAGCTACGTCGCAGAATTCCGGCATGAGTATTTTGAGTTTACAGGATGGGACGCAGGCTGTTTTCTTCTCTTAGAAGATCAGTCCGGCTTGCGCGGCGTGCAATACAGCGTGAGCGCTATACCAGTAGCGTAGAAGAGGGCCGCCTGCCAGAAGGTAGAACCCATGATGCGCAAGGCGAATCCGTACAGCGAAACGCCGGCGGAAAATGCCAGCGCTACCACGTACCATTTGCGTGTTGCCTCGAGCCCGGCACGGTCTTCCGGAGCAACACGCAAAACGGCTTCCGCTTGCGAGATCTTAGTCCGCTTCAGATAAATGACGGTTATCGCTTCCACAAGACCGAACGCGCCGATGACCAGCCACGAACTTGATATATCGGCGAGGTGCACACGCCGCAACATTTCGGCCAGGCCGATATAGAACATCGCCATAGCCAGGATCGCGACCTGCATGGTACGCAGCAAGGCGAACAAACGTGTGCTTACCGGCAGAGGTTGTTTTGAAGCTTGTGACGTATCAGTCATTCTTTGTTTGCGCGGGCGGAATTGGCGCTTTCGCGGGAGGTGTCATCCCCAAATGTTTCATGACCATCTGCAGGTCTTTCCATGCTTCCGCCTTCTGCCGCGGATCGCGCAGCAGATAGGCGGGGTGATAAGTGACCGCCAGCTTAGTGTTCTTAAAATCGTAGATTCGTCCACGCAAGTTGGCCATGGAATCATTCATCGCCAACAAGTTCTTGGCCGCCACTGCTCCCAAAGCCACAATGATCTTCGGCTTCACTGTTTCGATCTGCCGCATCAGGAACGGTGAACAGGTATCGCACTCGTCTTTCTCCGGCGTGCGGTTCCCCGGCGGGCGGCACTTCACCACGTTCGCGATGTAAACCTCTTCACGCTTCAATCCCATCGCATTGATCATGTTGTTGAGTAGTTGTCCTGCTCGACCTACGAACGGCAGGCCCTGCTCGTCTTCGTCCGCCCCCGGGCCTTCGCCTACAAACATGATGTCGGCATTCACATTGCCTGTACCGAACACAAGCTTGTTCCGGCCCTTGTGCAAGCGGCATCGCGTGCATTCCCCGATGTCATCACGAATGACTCTAAGCGCAGCGTTCTTATCGCCTGACTCGTTTTGAATGACTGGCAAGACTTTTGCTTCAGCTGTTTTTGGCAACTCGGCCTGCTCGCTCAACTCTTCTGGCGCTTCGCCACGCCGATAAAATGAATGTATCCCCAACTCGCGATAGAACTTCACCTGCGCCGCGAGTGCAGCACGCGTCTCGTCTGTGATCTGGGTCATTAGCGTGAAGAGGGCGTGGAACGCCTCTGTTTGATTGTAGCCGCAAACTTCAGGATCGCGAGCGCGACGTCATGCTTG
>JAICWB010000234.1 GCA_025935035.1 Terriglobales bacterium | reverse complement strand
GGGATAAGTTCGGAATAGAGATCTTTGATCAGGTCGTAGCTGCCTGGATTCGCAGGTGAGAGCACATGTCCGTGTGGCGTTTCGGCGAGCGGTGAATATTCTTCTTCTTTGAGTACGTGATGCAGATGTCCGAAGGCTTGCTGTTCGGGCAGAAGGGTCACGTGATATTGCTCGGCGTACTTGACCAGGTCTTTGATGTCGTCCGCAGTGATGGCGCCTTCGGCCGGCGAGGCAAGCGGATGCTTCTTGTACCAGAAGACATCTTCCATGTAGAGCGAGTACATGTTGACCTTGTATTCAGAGAGCGTGCGGATCTCTTTCTTCATGTAGTCGAGCGTGGGGATGGGGCCGCGGGAGAGATCGTCATGCACGCCGCGCCATTCCATGGTCGGCCAATCTTCTATATGAACCGCGGGGATGTATGTGTGTTCTGGATAGGTATTACCCATCACATTGGGAACTAAGATCAGCTGTCGGAGCGTTTGCACCCCGTAGAAAAGGCCGGCGTCTGATGCGCCGGAGACGGTGACACGCGATCTTGTTACGTCGATGACGTAACCTTCGGCCTTGAAGCGGGTAGCGTCATTGCCTTCGAGCTTGGGAAAAGCTTTGGACTCGAGGCGGCGCAGGACGATGCTGTGCGCGCCAGCGGCCGCTCCAATGCGGGCTTTCACGCCGGCAGCGGATTTGAGTTCTTCGGCGAGCATTTCGGCGGCGACTTTGTCGGCCTTCGCTGACTTGCCCGTCAGCGCGATGGTAGTTGTCTTGGTGATCGCGAAAGCACCGCCATCTTTTTGTTCTACGTGCTTTGGATAGGGCAGAAGCGGAAGCTTGTCAGCGGCGGAGGCGAGGGCTGTGGCGCAAAGTGTGAAAGCGATGAGTCTGAGTTTCATGGCGAGAAGTTTTTATCACAGCGAGGGGTGGTTTGGCAGGAGAGCGCTTTTAACCACACAGAGCATGGAGGCACACAGAGATGCTCAAAGTTTCTTACGTTGACTTCGCGGTAATATGTGCCCGCACCAGGGGCAGAACTTTAAAACGATATAACTGGACCCGCCATCCAGGACCTTGATGGCGAATTCCTTGTATTTAGCGATATAGACAATCGGAACTTCGTCTCCATTATCAAGTGCGTGCTCCATTTGCTCGCAACAAGCTTTGAGTTTCACAAAGTGGCCCTTATGTCCGACGGCGGTAGAAGACCGAGAACTCGAATCCCGGATTTGCCGGAAACAACTGCGCGATCTTGCGTAGGCGTTCGGCGAGGGCTTTCGGTGCCAGTAGAGTGTATTCCCGCTCGCGCAGGTCGTAGTAATCCACGTCAAGATAGAGCGAAAGAATATAGATGGCGATGGCGTCAGAGAATACTGTTGTTAGGTAGCTGCTCTTGGCTTTTTCGTCTACGACCTTGACGGGCGTACGCGGACTTTGCTTCTGTTCGGAGTCAGATGCGCCGGAATCCTGCGTCCTGCCCACGGCACGGCGGCGATATTCGTGGGCGTCAAGGCTGGTCTCACCGCGTGCACCCGCTTCCACCTGTTTCCACACCAGGTCTGCGAAATCTTGCGAGACGCCGGCGCGCTCTACGAACGCATGCCCAACATTGATATAGAACTCGAATGCCACAGAGAATTTGTCTTCCATCAAGCTGGTGGAGATGAAGACGCATTGCGACTCGCCTAGGGTGAGATTGCGATGGCAGACGGCTTTGTCGGCGAGGGCTACATCATAAGTGTCGGCGATCTGGGTGGCATCATCTTCTGCCAGCGCCATGGGCACGAAGTAATAGGCTTTGCGGTCAAGCGATCCGGCGATTCCACGCGGCACTGCAGCCACCAGGCGCTCGAGATCAGCCGCGTCGATGGTGACATCGCCAACGGAGGAATAACAGACTCCGTTGGGAGCTTGCGTGACCTGGCCGGCGCGGACTACGTCTTCAGCGCGGCGAGTCTGAGCCGGGGCTTGGGTGCGGGATGACACAGGGTGATTCTATAAGGTCGAGCCGATTGGCGCATCATTTGTGCGGCACCCACGAATGTAGTAGTCGCTTGTGTAAACACTTGTAAAGTCGGTTGCCGCGCGTGCCTATGCGGGTGTAGAAATTGCTGCACAATTTCTCGAGTTCCCCAATAACACCCACTTTGCACGCTAGGAGAAACCCATTGAAGCGGAAGCATCTTTACACGGCACTCATGTGCACGGCGCTTGCAGCCTCGCCTTTTATCCTGCCGACCTCGGCAAAGGAGCCAGACCAAAAATCAAATGCAGCGGCAGCTCCGGCCACAAATAACAACGATGTGGATTGGGCCACCATCTCGCGCATCCGTGGAGAGGCCTTTCATGACTCCAAGGTCATGGAGACGATGAGCTCTATCACGGACGGCATCGGTCCGCGCCTGACCAACTCACCCAACATGCGCAAGGCCAACGCGTGGACGCGCGACGAGCTGACTAAGTTCGGGCTTGAGAACGCCCACACGGAAAAGTGGGGGCCGTTCGGCAACGGCTGGGCTTATCAAAAGTGCGAAGTCCGCATGACGGCGCCGGACTTCCAGCAATTCATCGCCTTGCCCAAGGCTTGGACACCGGGTACCAATGGGCCGGTCACGGGAAAACTGCGTCGCGTGAAGCTTGAGAACCAAGCGGACCTCGATGCCAACAAAGGCAAACTGGCGGGCGCCATCTTGCTGATCGGTGAGATGCGTGACGTACTGCCCAGCGACAAGCCGAAGATGTCACGCTACACAGAAGAACAATTGCAGGAGCTTGGTCAATACGAGTCGCCCCGTCCGCGCACCCCACCGCCGGGACCGCAGCTGACTCCGGAAGAACGCCGCGCGCGTTTGCAATTCCTGCGTGGTCTCAACAAATACCTGGAAGATGAAAAAGTAGCGGCCACCATCGAACCAACGCGCCTGCCCGGCGTGGATGGAACCATCTTCGTGCAAAGCGGTGGTTCGTACCGCGAAGGCGAGTCAGTCGGCGTGCCGGCAGTGGTGATGGATATCGAGCACTATGGCCGCCTCTCCCGCTTGTTGGACCAGAAGCAAGATGTTGAGATCGAAGTCAATGTGGAAGCTAAGTTCTACAAGGACGATCCGTACGGCTACAACACAGTGGCTGAGATCCCTGGCACTGACCTGAAAGACCAGATCGTGATGTTGGGCGCGCACCTTGACTCATGGCACGGCGGCACCGGCGCCACGGACAACGGCGCCGGCAGCGGCGTGGCGATGGAAGCTGTGCGCATCATCAAGGCGCTGGACCTGCATCCGCGACGGACGATCCGCATTGTGTTGTGGAGCGGCGAAGAAGAAGGCCTGCTGGGTTCGCGCGGATACGTTGCCGAACACTTGGGCGCGCGTGAAGATTCGCCGAATGGCATGCCCGATCCTAACCGGCAGTTCGGTGGCGGAGGCGGCAATGCCAATCGCCCGCCAAGTCCGCTGCACTTGAAACCGGAGTGGGACAAGGTCAGCGTCTACTTCAACCTGGACAATGGCAGCGGTAAGATCCGCGGCGTGTACTTGCAAGAGAACGCCATGGTGCAGCCGATCTTCGAGAAGTGGATGGCGCCGTTCAAAGACCTGGGCATGGACACTCTGACCATGCGCAACACGGGCGGCACTGACCACCTTTCGTTCGATGCGGTAGGCGTCCCGGGATTCCAGTTCATTCAAGACCCGCTGGAGTACGACACGCTCACCCACCACTCGAACATGGATACATACGAGCGTCTGCAGCGCGAAGATTTGATGCAGGCATCGGCCATCATGGCTTCATTCGTTTATGAAGCGGCGATGCGCGATGACATGTTCCCGCGCAAGCCGTTCTCAAAAGCGGACCAAGCTGTTCTAGTGAATGCTACTCCCGCCACTGCTGATAGCGGCAAAGGCAAGGTCACGCCGAGCAAAGGCAAGAAAAAGTAAAACCTGATTCGTCTAAGCGTCCCGGCCATTGCATCCATGGCCGGGTTTTTTGTTAGCATGAACGGTGATGGGATTTAATCCAGTCAAAACGTTCTTTAAGTCGCTGGGAATGGCGCTGGTGTCGGGCGCGATCGGGTTCTTCTTCGGCGAGTTCCTGGCCATCTGCGCATTGGCCATCTACGGCAGCCTTTCCAAACACATGCCGGACTTCAGCGTGAGCTACAAATTCGTAGGCGCGCCTATGGGGCTGCTGGTGTTTGTCGGCATGTTTATTTTTATGTTCGCAAGGGACGTGAAGCGGGCCGCGTAGTTTGTATCGTCGGCGTCCTGCTGCCACTTGATGGTGTGCCACGAATCCCCTGTAAAATAGATAGTTCCAGCTATGTCTAATCGATATGACATCATTGTTGTTGGTGCGGGTCATGCCGGCTGCGAGGCGGCTATGGCCGGCGCGCGCATGGGAATGCGCGTGGCGCTCGTCACCATGAAGCGCGAGCTGATCGCGCAGATGTCGTGTAATCCCGCAGTGGGTGGAATCGCCAAAGGGCATCTTGTTCGCGAGATCGATGCCCTTGGCGGCATCATGGGCGAAGTCACCGATGCGGTTGGCATCCAGTTTCGTTTGCTCAACACTTCGCGCGGACCAGCGGTGTGGTCACCGCGCGCGCAGTGCGACAAGACGCAGTATCGGGTGAAGATGCGCGAGGTGCTGGAGAGCCAGCCAGGGTTGGAGATCGTGGAGGCGGAGGTTGCGGGGGTAATTGTTTCACCGCAAAGGACGCAAGGGGACGCAAAGGAAAAACAAGGAACGGTT
>JAICWB010000138.1 GCA_025935035.1 Terriglobales bacterium | reverse complement strand
GTCTCCACCGCATGCTCAAAATCCGCGCCCATCTTGTCCATCTTGTTGATGAAGCAGATGCGCGGCACGCCGTACTTATCAGCCTGACGCCAGACTTTCTCTGATTGCGGCTGCACGCCGTGTACCGCGTCAAAGCAGGCGACAGCGCCGTCCAGCACGCGCAGTGAACGTTCCACTTCCGCGGTAAAGTCCACGTGGCCGGGGGTATCAATGATGTTGATGCGGATGTCGCGCCAGCTGCAGGTCGTTGCCGCGGACGTGATAGTGATGCCGCGCTCCTGCTCCTGCTCCATCCAGTCCATGGTGGCCGTGCCTTCGTGCACTTCGCCGATGCGGTGCGTGATGCCGGTATAAAAAAGGATGCGCTCGGTCGTAGTGGTCTTACCCGCATCGATGTGCGCCATGATCCCGATGTTCCGGCAACGATTTAATGGTGTCTGTCTCGGCACTGTTGTGTCTCTTCTCGATTCCTAAACTTGATTCTTCAATTCTTCGTAAGCACCCATCCATCAGTCACTCGATGCTAGGTGCCCGATGCTAACTGCTGCTTACCACCGATAATGCGCGAACGCCTTGTTCGCTTCCGCCATGCGGTGCACATCTTCTTTCTTCTTGATGGCCGCGCCTTTTCCGTTGGCTGCGTCCAGCAATTCGGCGGTCAACTTGCCGACCATGCCTTTTTCTCCGCGGGTGCGCGTGAAGCCCACGAGCCAGCGGATCGCCAGCGACGTGCGCCTGTCCGGATTCACTTCTATCGGCACCTGATAGTTGGCGCCACCCACGCGGCGGCTTTTCACTTCGAGCACCGGCTTGGCGTTCTCCACGGCCTTCTTGAACAATTTCAGGGCTTCATCGCCGCCCTTCTGCTCAAGCTGCTTCATGCTCTCGTAGAAGATTCCCTGCGCGGTGGACTTCTTGCCACCCCACATCATGGAGTTCACGAACTTGGTGACCAACTCGGAGTTGTAGACCGGGTCCGGCAGTACTTCCCGCTTTCCGATGTGTCCTTTTCTCGGCATATCACTTATTCCTCAAAACTTCTTTCTACTAAACTCTGTCATCCCGACCGGAGGGCGAAGCCCGCAGCGGAGGGACCTTGCACTGGACTTTGACTCTGCGCTCCAGCGGAGCGCCACTGCACTAGCTCTTGGCGCGTTTCGCGCCGTACTTCGATCTCGATTGCTTGCGTCCCGCAACACCGGTCGTATCCAGCGTCCCGCGCACAACGTGATAACGCACGCCCGGCAGGTCCTTCACACGGCCGCCGCGGATGAGCACGATCGAGTGCTCCTGAAGGTTATGGCCAACGCCCGGGATGTAGGTGGTCACTTCGATCCCGTTGGTCAAACGCACACGCGCCACTTTGCGAAGCGCCGAGTTCGGCTTCTTCGGGGTCTGCGTGTACACGCGCGTGCAAACGCCGCGCCGCTGCGGGCATTCCTGCAATGCAGGACTCGCCGTCTTGTAGTTCGTCGCCTTACGGCCTTGCTTTACCAGCTGATTGAATGTCGGCACTTTTCTTCCTGCTCCTTGTGCACTAACGCACAAACACACAAACGCACGAGCTTACGCCCGCGTTCAAACTCAATTTTTAGGTCCTGCTTACGGTCACGACGGTGGCGCTTTGCCACATATATATGTGGAGCGCTCCGTTTCGTTGTCCTTGACCTGCATACCCCCGCCAAAGGGACGGGGCAGCGCAAGTCTCAATTTATGAGCACGTTACCCTTGCAGGCTAGTGCTCTTCAGCGAGGAAAAATCTAGAACCACTCAAGATCTATTACGGACGATCTACAGCAGTGCAAACCTGACTCGCGGAACCTTATTAATGTATCAAAGAATGCGGAAATCGGTCAAATCGCCGGGTATGAATCATCGTGCGCACTCCGATCGTCGGGGTTTGACCGATTGGGCCTGATACTGAATCAGACGCAAGCCTCACCTTTCCACGCATTCTTACATTTAGGACTATCATATCGACCTGTCCCGGCTTCGGCCCGGTAAGAGGTGTCAAAAAGAGCCATGAGATCATCCCCCTCGGTTCTCTTTCTTAAGGCGATATTCCTCGCCTTACTCTTTTTCTCCAGAATCTCACCCGCCCAGATTCAGACGATCGGCCCTGGCCCCATTCGTTACCCGAATGCCTCCTCCACTGAGCGCTACCCCCTTACCGGAGTAGTGGTTGACGCCGCCACTGGCGAGCCCATCCGGCATGCGCTCGTGCAAGTCTCAATTGAGAAGATGCACTCCGTCTTTACCGGCGACCAGGGCCAGTTTGAGTTTCCCAAGCTTCCTGCCGGAACCATGGTCCTATCAATCGTCAAGCCGGGCTACGCCAACGTTCGCGGCTTCTCTTCCCGCGCAATGCGGCCCTTGATGGTCACCGTCGGGCCGAACGCGCAGCCCGTCATCGTCAAACTCCCGCGACAAGCTGAGGTCTTCGGTACGATCACGGATTCCAACGGCAATACGATTGAGAATGTTTCCGTCCGGCTGATGCGTGTGCAGGTCGAGGAAGGAGTTCGCAAGCGCGTGCAGATCAACCAGTCGCAGGCCGACGAAGAAGGCAACTACCACTTCTATGATCTGGTCGATGGCGACTACATCCTCAGTGCCGGCCCCTCATGGCGCGACCTCAACGATCCCTTCGCTCCCGGCGTCGTTCCCTTCGAGTATTACGCGCAAACGTTTTTCCCCGCCGCAACTGACGTTGCCACCGCCGCAACGTTCCATCTCGCCTCCGGAAAAAATCAACAGATCGATCTGTCTCTCTCCACCGGACGAACCTCGATCGTCACCGTCTCTGTCGCTGGCGGCAATCCGCAGAGCACCACCGTCAACTTCCTCAATGCTTCCGGACAAGACGTGACCGTTCTGCAACGTCACGTCACGCGTGAAGGCTTCATCGCGCGCGTCGCTGCCGGTCCGGTTTTGATCAAAGCTCGCGGCAATGACGGGCAAGGCGGCATGCTCTATGGCGAGACTACTATCGACGCATCGAGTGACGTCAAAGACGTTCACATCCAACTCGATCACATTCAGATTCCCATAACGTATGAGTATCAGAATGTCACCGGTGCGCAGGTCCCGCTACTGCAACCGCCGCAGTTGCGTTTGATCTCGCTCGACCCCGTCCATCCTGATGCATGGGCCCAGACCACCGGGACTCCCGGCAATTGGAATTACAGCTTCACTAACATCGAACCCGGACGCTACCGCGTTGAAGTCCCCTCAAACGATTGGTTCGCTGATGCCATCACGTCTGGCAACGTGAACCTCAAGACCGATCCGCTGGTGGTCACGCCCGGCAACTCGCAGCCCATTGAAGTCACCCTGCGCAATGATTCCGCTCAGTTAATGATCAAGGTTGAAGGCGCAGACCCCGCCTCGCAATCTCAGATCATGACCGTGGTTGTGCCGGAAGGCGGCGGTAGGCCTAGACAAAACACCGTCTACAGCCCGAATCAATCTCCAGTCCTTTCTCTTCCGCCCGGCCACTACACCGTTTACGCGTTCCAGGACTTTGACGATCTCGCTTTCGCTGATCCTGAAGTCATGAAAGACTTCGCCCGCTTCGCGCAGACCGTTGAACTGCAATCGAAGCAACGCGCTGAAGTAACCGCGCACGTGATCAGAAAGAGCGCTCAATGAAGCTACGCAGCGTCCCTCTTGTATTCATGCTCGCCATTGCCGCTGTTGCGCAAAACTACCGCATCGTCGGCACCGTAGTGAATGGCGCCAATGATTCGCCCGTTCCTAAATGCCAGCTTGCGATTCGCACTGAGGGTCCTGAGGCTCCTCCGCGCGCCATGAAAACATTTACCACCACGTCTGATTCCGGTGGACATTTCGTTTTCGACGATCTCGCTGGCGGCAAATATTCACTCACCGCGCGCTGCAATCATTTCAACGCGCAGGCACTAGATGAGCATGATGGCTTCTCCTCCGCCGTCGCTGTCGGCCCGGAGAAAGACACAACTAACATCGTCTTCCGTCTCGCACCTTCAGCTTCCATCACCGGACGCATCCAGGATGAATTTGGCGATCCCGTGATTGATGCCGGCGTGCTTCTCTTCCGCCGCGGCACTTCACTCGGTGCCAAGCGCGCTCTGCTGCGTTCGCGCGCAAACACAGACCATGGCGGTTTCTATCATTTCTATCGTTTGCCGCCTGGTGAATATCTCATCGCCATCATTGCCCATCCCTGGTATTCGCAGTATCAACCGCCTCCGGATTTTTCCCGCGAAGATGTCCCAGACTTTGACGTCGGCGAAGCCGACCTGAATCTCACATTCCCCGTCACTTACTACTCAGGCGCAACGGACAGTGCATCAGCACAACCCATCAAGCTGCAACCCGGCGACCGCGCCACCGCCGACATATTGTTGTCAGCGCAACCCGCTTATGAGATCAGGTTCCCACGCCCCGAGGCTGACGAGTCCGTTCGCCGCACCACCATGCATGAGGTACAAACTTCCATCTTCGGCGCGCCTGTGGATGTCCATTCCATGGTCAACACCATGAATAACGGACGAGTAGATGTGGTTCGCGGCTTGGCACCCGGCGACTACATCATGCAGACACGTAATTTCATGCCTGCGCCAAATGGGGCATCCAATACCGCCGATGAATCCCGACAGATCGTGAAAGTCTCGAACGCGGGTGCTGAACTAAAACAGACCACTCCGTCAACGCCCGTTACCGGATCAGTCGAACTCGACGGCATTCGCGGCGCCCTTCGCCAAACCACTATCCGTTTTCAAAAAGCGGACGGCACCGTCGTCGATACTCGCACAACCGCCAACGGCGCGCTCGAACCATTCCATCTCTTTCCCGGCGTTTACGAATACTCCGCGTTCAGCCAGCAGGGTGTGATCAAGAGTTTGGAAGCGGCCAACGCAAAGGTAATCGGGCGAACCATCGAAGTCGCTGACAAGCCCGTCACCCTCAAGGTCACGCTCGCAGACTTCGCCACCAAGATCACGGGCACCGTTTTGAGTACAGAAGGCAAGCCCTTCCCCGGTGCCATGGTCATCCTCGTTCCAGATGACATAGAGCACAATCTGAACATCATTCGCCGTGACCAAAGCGATACGGACGGTACCTTTACCCTGCGCGTCGTCATGCCCGGCAAATATCGCTTGATCGCGCTTCAAGATGCCTGGGACTCGGCGTGGTCCGATTCCAACTTCCTCGCACCATATCTCCCCTCCGGAATCACCATAGAAGTCCCACCCAACAGCCCGCCGATAAAAACCGACGTGAAGGTGCAGCGCGCGCGGTGACCTGGGTTTCATGGTCATTCGGAGATCGCAACGATTTTGCGCTCAATAAATGATCCACGTTCCGATTCTGGCAATTAATATTATTGGCAATTACCAATGCTCTTGGCCTTTCACCCTCGTATCCGTAGCGATCCAGTTCACTTCCCAAGTCTTGCCGCCATCATCTGAGAATGCCTGCTCAAAATGGGCGGAATTCGCCGTGATGTCTGAGATCACGAAACGCACCAGCACCATCCGGCCATTGATCGCTTCCTGGTCATAAAACTCTCCCCGGCCGTTCCTGAACTCACCCACCGTCGGCACGCCCATTGTGCCGCCATTACTGGAGGAAAAGTTCAAACTCCACTGGTGAGCGTCCGGGTTATAGAGGCGTAATGACAGGAATTCGAGGTGCCCCTTGGGCCCGTCCACTTCGAGCTCCAAAAGATTTGCGCGCCCATTCCATACCTTCCGGTCAACGGAAGTGCCGTCATACTCCACCCACGTTGTCGAACCCGTCAGCGGCTTCAACAAGCGTTTCACGTGCGTCTTCCACGTGCCTATCTCGAAATCAAAATCGTGCTGCCCGTCGTGCTCCACGGTCTTCGCAGTAACAGTAGTTTGATTCTGATAACCAGACAAGCGAACAGGCTCGGTCGCGAGACTTGCGGCGCAAACCAAAACACAGATACCCAGGCTCGTTAATTTCATAAGCGCTCCATTTGTTGACCTCTCTTAGACGAAGCACAAATGCATTGGCTATCCGGACCTACTCGGCATCGGTCTCGAACCCCGATATCTTGTTCTCATGAGGAGGTACTCAGGGTCGGCGATGCCCCTTGGCCGAGGCCTCTGATCCAGCCGCTTCAAAGAATGGTTCCACGGAAATGCGCTCGTAACGCACTTCCAGCACGGTCAACGATGTCGAACCACTCGGCAATTGAAGGACTACGCTGTCACCCTCGCACGCCTTCATCAATGCGCCCTAGAGGTGCCACCCAACTGATGTCGTTGCAGTTGAGATCCACCTCGTCAGTACCTACGATGCTCACCACTCGCTCCGCACCCGACGCATTGGCAAAAGAATGCTCTCATTGCACGTTGATCTGGATGGGATTCGACAGGTGATTCAGTAACCCCGGCTGGCCAATGGGGTGCGCGCCCACGCTTTCCGAGGTAATCTCACAAGGGTCATGCCCCACCCTTGTCGCGCAGGTTTTGTTCTTGCGCGACAGGGTGGGCATGTTGAAGCCTGGACAAGCCACGACAGATTTCACCAACAGATGTACCATTCCCCACCCGTACTGTTAGCGGGAACGGTCGTTTCCTTCGGAAACGCCTTAAGCGAGGAAGTCCATGCAATAAAGAACGCTACTTGCAAGTACTAACGGCAAAAAGAGGGCTTCGCGATTCCGACCAAAAATACAAGACGATTCGATGACAGGGTGCTAATGATTTTAGCCGCCCTTCTGTTAGCGTCGGCCCTGTTCTCTGCATTCTGGTTCGCGGACAATCTTCACATCAATTCAAAGTGGGTATTCTTTATCCTAATTTCGCTTTCTTTTTTCCCGACCGCAGGCTGGAGGTACCGCGCGCACTTCCGCTCACTCCAGTTCGCGGCCTTCCTCCTTCTATGGATGCTGCTGCATGGGCTGATCTTCGTCGCGGTAATGAATTACTTTGGATGGGGCGTCTGGGTATTCGCGGTAATAATAGAACTGTTTTTGTTTCCTATTACCGCTTCCTTGATTTTCAAGATAGACATACCCACTAAAGAGCAATAACTAGGGGGCGGGTGGGGAGCTGGTCCACCCTTTCCAGAGCAATCTCACGAGGATCATGCCCCACCCTTGTCGCCCGGGTTTTGTTTTTGGGCGATAGGGGGGCGCGATAACGCATGCACAAGCCACGACAGATTTCACGAACAGGTGTACCATTCCCGCATCATGCCTAGCCGCCTCCGACGCTACCCTGACGCGCACTCCCTCCACTTCATCACGTTCTCTTGTTACCGGCGTCAGAAGTTCCTCCAGACCGCAGTCGCCCGCAATCATTTCGTCCACGCGCTGGAACGCATGCGCAAGTGGTACGCGTTCTATGTGGTCGCCTTCGTGGTCATGCCCGAGCATGTGCATCTGCTGATCAGCGAGCCGGAACGCAAGACTTTGCCCATTGCCATTCAGATGTTGAAACAGATCGTCTCCGCCAGGTTCGGCG
>JAICWB010000072.1 GCA_025935035.1 Terriglobales bacterium | reverse complement strand
TCAATCCGCTACGCGAGCTGAGATGGTGCCGATGCGTTCGGGTGCTGTGCCCACCCGTTGTTATCGTCCTCAATATTCATGATGTTTTTTGTGGCCCACCGTTATCGCCGTTGTTTGGCGATAGGGTGGGTGACGGTCCGCGCCGGCACGGGCGAGGCTGAGCTTCGGGGAATGGTACACCTGATCGTAGAATCTGTCGTGCTTGTGCGGGCTTCGTCGTTCCCACCCTATCGCGCAAGAACAAAAGCTGCGCGATAAGGATGGGGCACAGTCATGTGGTTTCAGCGAAAGGCTGGGCCACCGGCCGATCAGTGGGGCACCCGGCTTTTTCTGATTGTCAATTCGAGCGCATTAGACACGACCCGCCCCAGAAAGATGGGATGTTTTTCAGATGCGACTGCGAACGCGCTTGGTCCAGAAAATACCCCGGTGATTTCATATCGACCCGGGGACTCGGGAGGAAATGCCATTACGCTAGTAAGCGCGAGCACATATCCCGGAGGCAGAAGGATGTATGAGTCGCGGAGGCGATCTTCCGCGGGCTTCGAGGTGAACCGGTCTGCATAAATCCCTCCTCCTTTGCCCCTCCCATTTCCTGTCAGGGCCTTCACCTTAATCTCAAAGCTTCCATCAGGCGTGTGAATCTGCCTTAAATTGGCCGGAACGAAAATGCTCTGATCCCCTTCATTTCGAACCTTTACCGTAAGTCGAATTGGCTCTCCCACCTGATAGATTTTCTTGTCCGTTTGAATAACGACATTCAATATATCCTTATGAGGCGCGTCCGCGAAGGCGCATACGAGCGCTAGTAGTAAGCTCAAAATCCTCAATTTTTCATTTCGGCTGAATGTCCTCCGTGGGGGATGGTGATGGGGTCGTGGCAATGTCTTGCTTTGGGCATTTCTTTGCAATGTCGGCCATTTCACCCTTATAGTTCTGGTCGATCTCGGGGCCGTAACCGACGCCGTGGCGTAACTCATGAAGTAAGACAATTTGTTGACCGTCGGCATTTAGATCGTTGAAGCTAGAAAAAAGATATGTTGTGACCGACGTAATCGTACTCTTGGGATTGGTGCCAGCAAGCGGATGCCTCTTGTCTGGGAATGAGTAGCGTGCCTGGGTAGCAGCATTCATTCCCTTATCCTTTTGTGCGATAACCGTAGGGTCCGTCGATTCGTCCCCGTTCTTATATTCGGTCATGTTCAAGGACCTAATGAGGCGATTTAGGTCTCCTCCGAAAAGTGACTTCGCTCCAGGGATCGTACACCCGGCCGTAAAATCTGTCGTGCTTGCACGGACTTCGTCGTTCCCACCCTATCGCGCAAGAACAAAAGCTGCGCGATAAGGATGGGGCACAGTCATGTGGTTTCAGTGAAAGGCTGGGCCACCGGCCGATAAGGGTGGGGCACAAAACCATCATGAAGATTTATTGAGATGAACGAGTGAGGGGTGGGACACCCGCCGCCCGATTGGCCTTTCGTTCCCCTTCTGCCTGAATAAAGCGCTTCAGATTACCGGGACTGAAGGTCTCTTCTGATGTTTGAAAAAGTGACATGGATGGCTTCTGCGGCAGAAACCCTACATCGCCATATTTGTATATGTGCCAAAGCATCGCGAAGATCGCGACTACAACTGGAATCCCGAAGCAAGCCGCCAAAAAAATAATTCTCATTCGTCCCTCATTGTCAAATATCCCTAGATAAATTCAACAGTTTCACCTTGTGACTGGAGAGCCTTCTTGATATTGAGCGCAATTCGCATTTTCTCTTCATGAGGCTCTGATACGTATGGGTTGTCATCCCACCTTCCTACAGTGTCGACGAATATCAGAAGCGAATTTACGCCCAAATCCGATGTAATACTCATGGTACGGCCTAGCTCATGATATCTAACGGTATCCCGTCCGACGATTTGAACCGAGTATCCTTCGTCGCTGGTGATCGTATTTCTCTTGAGGAACCGCCCTCGTTTAAACATCTAACACCGTCAACGTTACCATGGTATCGAATATACGGTTATACCTCTGCTAGATAAGACCACCGACTCAATTTCTCTCCAAGTCTCCCCTTGAAACCCTCCCATGCCTTCAAACATTAGGACCGGACCTTGGGCCCCTCTCGCGAACGCAGCGGAAGCCGCGTTCCAAAGGGGCCGCATAGTTTCAAAATGGACGTCTTCCCCCACAAATTCTAGGAATCTACCTACGGGAGTCATTTCGAGAGTAGTTCCCTCATTCATGAGAGCGTAAGAGTGAGCACCAAAATACCCAGCTCCTGACCAGAATACTCTGTTAAGAGTGCTCCCGAAAAGAACTCGACCGACACCAGCCGTGGCCGCTGAGAAGACTTCTGGAACTGCAAAAATCCCAGCGTAGATTGACGCATATCCCGCGCCAATGTCGTTAACGGTGTTGCTGGCAACTGGCCAAATGGGGTCATTGAATGTGTTGTAGGCCAGAGTGCCAGGACGGAACGTACCGTTGCCGCTGCCCGTCGAGACGGCGCCTCCACCATTATTCATGCCAAGTTCAGGGGTAGCGATACTCATCTGACTGTATCCGTCGCCACCTCCATCGCCGCCGCCTGATTTGTCAAAGGAGGCTCCGCCCATGTTGCTATCACCTGACGTGCCTGCATTAGTGCTGGAGCTTGAGCCTCCACCACCCGGACTGAAGGAAAGGGTAACTTGAATGATGGGAGGGGAAGTCGGCAGCGGATGGTCTAGCCACAATCCACCGTTGGCAATGCAGTCTGCCGGGGTTGCTCCTGTCGAATGAAGACACCCGTCTAACCCCAAAGGGTCTGTAAGATTAACCGGGTCATTTAGTGTGTACGAATAGCGGTTTAGTGATTGGGGATTCCCAATTCTTCCAGCCAACCGATCAGGACTCATGAACCTGCCAATTGCGCTGCTGTGATAACGATTGATGGCGTAGTCGAGCCCAGATTCCGAGTCTCGCTCATAGCTTGTGAACTTCCACTTGCTGCCAGACCCGTACCAGTTATCGCCGAAGGGTAGATGGCCGAAGGTGCCGGTGGGTGCACCGCTGGAGTTCGTGTCCAAACGGTTGGATAAGTGGTCTGGATGATGATAGGTAGTGGTGCTGCCACTGATGGTCTGCAACAGTGATGAACCGGAGTAGACGTACTCTGTGGAAGGTGAAGTTGCCGCTGCACCCGACGCGTACTCGGCGATCACCTTTGCGCCGGAGTAGATGTACACAGTCGAATCTTTCTTCACGCGCAGGTTGTTGCCGTCATACAGATAAGTGTGGCTGCCACCGCCAGAGACGCCCATTCCGACCATATGATTCTCAGCGTCGTAAGAATAAGTATTGGTGATGCCGTCTTCTGTCATGTTCCCATTCGCGTCATAGGCATAGGGGCTGGTAGTGATGCGGTTTGTGGTGGTGGAGACGGTCAGTGAAGTATTAGTACTGGAGAGCAGTCCGGCTGACTGATATTGAGAGAGACGATTGCCGTAACGATCATAAGTCCAGGAGATAGCCCAAGTGTTCGCCGAAGTAGTGTTGCCGGTAGAGGCGGAGCTTAAGCGGCCGAGCGGATCATAGGTGTAGGTCACGCTCTTGTCCGCTCCGGCGGCGTCTGTGATGCTGGCGATCTGTCCATTGTTGTTGGTGCCGTAGCCGTAGGTGAGGCCGAGGATGGTGGCGGCGCTGGCGTTCTTGTAGGTGAGCGAGGCTAACTGCAAGTGGTCGTTGTAGGTGAAAGCTCCGGTTGCGCCGTTGCCGTAGGTAACCGCCGTAGGCTGGCTGGCTTCGTTGTAATTGCCGCCGACGGTGAGTACCGCGCTGCCGCTGTTCTTGATCTGGTCAAGACGACCGATGCCGTCGTATGTCTGGGCGATGGCGCGGCCTGAGGGATAAGTGAGAGTGTCAAGCGTACTGTCTGTGTTGTAAGAATAATTCGTGGTGTAAGTGACGCTGGAGATGGTCTTGGCGACGCTGGTCACGCGGCCCATATTGTCATAAGTATAGGCCTCTGATCCTGAACCATCTGACATATTGGTGAGACGTCCGTTGTTGTTCGAGGTCGGACTGGTGCCGTAGGTGAACGTAACCGTTCCGGGAGCGGAGATGCCGGACGCACCGCTGACATCGTAGGCGATCTGATAGGGCTGGTAGACATTGTTGTAGGTGTAAGTAGTAACAACGTTGCGAGCGTCAGTTCGAGTGTGGACGCGTCCGTGATCATAGTAGGTGTAACTAGTAGTGCCGCTCTCAGGAAGGGAAACTGATGTAGCGCGGCCGAGATCGTCATAAGAATAGGTGCGCGATTGCGAACCTGAGCTTACACCCGTCAGTTCGCCGGTGGCGCGGTAGGTGTAGGATGTGGTTGCGGGCACGGTGAGGCTTGCACCCAAATTGCTGCCACTAGCGGAATACGAAGGTGAGCCGAAGTGGGTCGGATAGTCAGTGGTGTGCCCGGTAGAAACAGACTCACTGTTTCCGGTAAACGAAGTGGCGACGAATGTTATGACATTTGCGGATGCGGTGGCGGTGACGGGCGAAGCGCTATCGCTATTGAAAGCATTCGCTAAATTGGTAGCGATGGCCGATGTGGAGTCGCTTCCATTGTAAGTTACGGACTCTGTTACTCCATTCACCGTGACAGAGACATGGCCTGTGTCATTGGTGGTGGTGCTGCCGGAAGTGCCACCGGTGAGTGCGGAACCGGAGGGTGACCCGTCAAAAGACGGCGGGCTGAAATGTGCAGAGTCATCTGACGAATGGCTTACGCTCAGCATGTAATTGGTGGATGAGCCAGTAGTCTTACTCGTGAGCGTAATGACCGTTCCGCTCCTACTGGCTGTGACCGAGGCTCCGGAGTCCCCGTTGATCTCATTCGTTAGATCTACTGCAACGCTAGTCGCGTCTGATCCGTAAGTGTAATAAGCGAAATCAGGATGCCCGTTTACTGTAATGGTAACGCGACCGGAATCATAGAATGTGCTGCCTGAATACTGTTCCCAATCAACACAGACACCTGGGTCTTCATACTCTGCGCAGTAAAAGTCACCATCTTGATAGTAGCTTTGCTCCGTGCCTGTGACAGTCACGGTGCCAGAGGCATGCGTTGAGGCGTCTGTGGTGAAACTCTGCTCTGTGCCTGAGATTGTGACGCCTGTGGTGAGTGTTGGCTCATCCACCTGCGTGAGGCGTCCTAAGGAATCATTAAAAGTACGACGCTGCTTGCCCGTTGGGTCAGTGGTAGTAGTGGAGTTGCCGCTATAGGCGTAGCCGTAATATCCGGCGCTGGGAGGCGTGACCGTACTGACTCGACCGAGGGCGTCATATGCAGTGTCAGTGTGAGCCGGAGAGCCTGATGTGTAAGGGTTGGTCTGCTGCGTCACTCGACCTAGGCCATCCAAGGTATAAGTGACTTTGCTCACCAATGTGCTGCTGTTTTTTATGTCACGTTCCAAGACATTTCCGACACCGTCCATTGTGGTGATGGTTACCAGACTGTTTGCGGAGTTGCTTTGAGTCACAGCGGGGTTCGCGGAAGTGTCATCGTACGTAGTGGTTAGAACAACGCTGTTAGGTTGAGTCACTTGGTATGTACGTCGGGCGGAATCGTAACTGTAGCTGGTGGACTTGCTGTTTTCATCCGTGCTGGCGGTCACGAGCCCGCTGTAGAAATCATAGGTCGCGCTGGTCTGCAGATTGAGGCCGCTGGGATCGCGGGTAACCGTCTCGGGATATGCCCATTTCGTTGTGGCCGTGTACGAAAAAGTTTTCTCTACACAGCAATTGAAGTGGCCCGTCACCATGTTTCCAACTTCGTCATAGGCGAACGTGCGGCTGATGGCACCGGACGCTCCGGGGGCATTGGTATAGCGGGTAACCGTGGTGAGATTGCCTCTTGTGCTAGCAGAAGTGTGTTGTGGCGGCGTCCCACCTGTGACAGAAGAAGGTGTAGTTTCGTCATACGCAAAGTCAGTGCGGCTAACCTTGGTTCCACCACCGTTATATATTTCAACTTTCGATGGCAGATTCAAAACATGATCAGAGGGCGATGTGGGGTAGTAGGTAGCTGTCTCGCGCAGTAATGAACCGGGCGCTCCGCTGCCGAAGTCGTAAACCTTCTCATTGGTGACATTACCGAACGAGTCATATGAGTACGTGACTTTGGACTTCTGCGCGCTATCGCTGAGTGTAGTAATGGCTTGAGTCAGTTGGCAGCTCGAGTCGTAGGTGTTGTCTACCTGACGTAGTGTTGTACTGCCGCTGTCTTTGATTTGAAGCGTCGCCACAGCGCCGGGACAGGGATCACTGCTACCGGCAAGCGTCATCACTGTTTTAGTGCCTGACGGGTCCTGGACAGTCGTATCGGTCACAACCGTTCCGGATTTATTGACTGTGTACGTCCAGGTGTGTTCGGTTGAGCCTCCATCTGTCGAAACATACTCGTGGGTATAGCCGGGAGCATCTGAAAGCGAAGTTGAGGTGCTGGGAAAATCAAAGCGACTGTACCCACGCGAAGTGGCCGTAAGCGTATTTGCACTGAAGTGTTCAATGCGGTTGGCGATTCCCCAACCTGTGTAAGAGAACTTGTAATAGGTACCGTCTGGGAGCTTCACACTCTCAAGGACTGGAACAACCGTTGTGGTGGCGGGTGAATTTGCCACGGTGATGGAAAAGTTATAACTCAATGTGACGGTCGTCCAAGTAAAGGATGCAAGCGTAAAGGAGCCTGATGCGAGAGCCTCAGTAATGCTGGAAAGCTGGTTTGAGGTGTAGTGGTATGTGATGACGCGGCCGAGAGTATCGGTGATGGTGTCTATGTTTTGGTCATGCCCAGTGACATATGTCACGGAGATGTAGTTGCCATTTGTGTCCGTGATGCGGTTTACACGATAGAGCGTGGAAACCGACGGGAAGACCTCATATGTAAGCTGCAAGCCGTTCGGATAGTAGAGGACCTTGCTTGAAGTGTTGTATTCGATGTGAGAGCCGTCAGTGGAGTCATACAAGGTGCCAGTTGAGTACGTGAGTTCATGCTTAGTCCCGTCTGATTCGGTTACAAAGTAAGAGCCGCTGTTTGCTGTGTCGTCCTCAATGAAGCCGTAATCAAGGCGAAAGCCATAGCTAGGAAAATCGCGATCTGCGTTGAGGGTGATTGTCGCGGGAGAGACGTCTGGGTTCACCGTCCAAATGCGGCTGTTATATCTCAGCCCAAGGTTGAGATCGAGGCCAGCGCGACCGGGAAGATTGATGATGGGGATGGCATAGTCAACGCTCTGGCTACCGATGAGATTCTGGGTGCTCATGTCCCCTTCGCCCGCTGGAAATGCTGGGGACTGCTCATGACGTGCGCGCATGTTCTCAACCTTTATGCGGGATGTGACGGTAGGTGTGTAGTCAGCCGAGGCAGGGTTTGGGGCGCAGGTTAAGTCACAGACCATTTCTTGGGCTTGACCGGAAGCGTACGTAGAAAAGCAGACGAAGGCGAAGGTGAGTAGTGCGGCGTGCTTGCGCATGGAATCTCCAGGGGAGAGATGGGGGCCCGGCTGCGTGGTAGGAACGGTACGCCTTCGGAAACTTGCTGTCAAACACCCTTGCCCACTTCAATACCGAGGGATGCAGTCGTCCAATGGGTTGACACTCTTGGTTCCGTAACCAGCCTCGGAACGTACGCTCGATTACCCAAGTCACTAATATTCCGGCACTATGGCTACACAGTCCCTCGTCGTCAGCAGTGACCCGATAGTACTGGGTCAACTACGACCGCTAATGAATGAATTCGGCATGGACATGCATCTGTGCCACGAGCATGACAAAGCCCTCTCGCAGCTGAAGCACGGCAAGTTTGACACTGTGATAGTGGATTGCGATGAAGACCCGAACGGGCTTGAGCTTTTGTCCAGCATCCGCCAGAACCGCGAGCACTCGAAGACGGTCGCGGTGGGCATCACCAGCAACGTGTACGAGATGCAGCAGCTGTTCGATTCGGGCGC
Organism: Terriglobales bacterium; assembly: GCA_025935035.1. Classification (GTDB taxonomy): domain Bacteria; phylum Acidobacteriota; class Terriglobia; order Terriglobales; family Acidobacteriaceae; genus JAICLA01. The sequence goes on along the minus strand of JAICWB010000072.1, from coordinate 4,649 downwards.
AACGTTTGTGCTGAGCAAGCCGCTGCCGCTGGAAGATGCGCGGCGCATCCTGCGGATATCGAAGGGCGTGATCACGCGCGTGGTGCGCCGCTTCCTGCGGTTGGAAGTGGGCAATATGGCGACGGCAACTCTAGGTGACGACCAGGAAAGCATCATCCTGAACATCTCGCAGCGCGGGCTGGCGGTGCAGGCGCCGCGTCCGCTGAAGCGCGGACAGATGATCTATGTGACATTCCTTCTGCCCAATACTTTCACGCTGATCGAGGGCATGTGCGAGGTAATGTGGAGTGACATCCTGGGACGCAGCGGGCTTGAGTTCCGCGCGCTCGCGCCAGAGATGCAGGAGCATATGTCGCGATGGGTGTTTGCGCAAGCGAGAGAACAGAACCTCGCCATTGCGGAACCGGTCCCGCCGAAGATCCGCGAAGAGATCGCAGCGTCAGAACAAGCGGCGCGCGAGATGCAGAATTCGCAAGTCGGGCCCAAGCTGGTAAAGATAGGTGCGAAGACGAAGACGGTGATCGTGGACGTGTCCACTGTGGCGGCGAAACACAGCCGGACTGCTGCATTGATCACCATTGGAGCGCTGGTGGACCTGCTGGTGGTGGGGCTGGGCACGGTGCTGTTCTTCGGCTTCGGCGCCATCTTTGGCCATGACCACGTTGCGCCGACCATGGCGATCGCCGTGGGCATCGCCTTCTGGGCCATCTACCGCTTCCTGTTCTTCTTCTTCAAGGTGAATTCCGTGGGAGAGAAAGCGGTGCAGGCGCGCGTCACGCAAGTTGGAAGAGGCACTGCGAAAGTTTAGTTCAGCAGCTTTTTGTCGAGCTGATCTGGCGAGAAACCGAGCACCTGGCGCATGCCGGCGAACAGGTCCATGATCTGAAGTGGCTTGGTAACGAAGGGGACTTTCTCGGTCTCCACCAGTTCAACGATCTCTGATTTTGGTTGCGCGGAGACCGTGAGCAGCACACGGTTGCGCAGTTCCGGGCGGTTCTCTTCGATCCACTCGAGAAGCACTTTGCTGCGCCATTCACCTTCGAGTTCGTCGCCGAGAATGACGGCGTGGATCTCTTGCGATTGCAGGACGGCGATGGCGTCCGTTCCTGAGTTCGCGGTAAAGACGTCGGCGTTCAGCGCGGCAAGAACTGTTTTTTCGAATTCGACGACTGCGTCGTTCTTCTGAACGACGAGGACACAAGAGCGTCCCGTGGCGGCGCGCTGACGCTTCTTTTGCGCGGGGTCGGACTGCTTATTGAAGACCGGCTCAATCTGTAGCGGCGGCGGAACTAATGCCAATTCACGTGGTACTTGTTGCGACTCGCGATCAAGCTCTTCCGCGTGACTGCGCGGCGGCTTAGGCGCGGAGTGCATGGCGATGATAATGTCCTGCATCTTCTCCGCCTGCACCTGCAGCTTATGTATGTACGTGCGGCTTTGATCGTTGAGTTTTTCTCCGCGCAGGAGGTCGATGTATCCGAACAACGCGGTCAGCGGATTGGTAAGGTCACGCGCCACATTGCCCACGAACTGCGTGGACTCGATATAGCGATGAACTTCTTTTGCATTGGGGCTCGAACTCTGCGCCGCTTGCTTGCGCGCCATCAAGCTCTTCAGCGCATAGGAAAGCTGCAGCGCAAAGGTCCGCAGGACCTGTTGTTCCACGCGATCGAAGGTGCGCCCGGCGACGTCAAACACGCCAATGGCCCCGAAGTCTGATTCGCCCGCAGGCACGCATGACCACATCGAGGCTGACGTCATGCAGGCGCCGGGAATGTGCTTGAGGTGTCCGTGTAAGAACGCGGCGTCTTCGCTGGTGACGGTTTGGTGCGCAGCGTTGCGGATCGCGAGTTCCATGGAGGCTAGCAGCTGAGGCGGCAACTCATAGTGAGTCTGCCGATCTGGAACTGTTATTGAAGTGACCGGCAGCGGTGAAGAGATAGAAGAGAAGTAAGCGACGCATCCGGCGTGAAGCACGCTTTGCAGCGGGACGAGATATCCGCGAATGATCTGCTGCTCATCGCGACTGCTGGCAGCGATAGAGCCCGCGCCGATCAGCGCGTCTGAGATCGCTTCTAATGAATAAAGGTTAGCGCCGCCGCCCATTTGTTCTTTGCTTCTCCCGTTGCTACTACTTGTTGAACGACGATCTCAAACTCAAGCCGAGTAAACCCGGTTGCCGGTCAGTTTGCCGACCAATGACATTGATAAACGATCAAGTTCCGCCGCAGAAATATTCAAACCGGGCATGCCGGGATTAGTGCGATCAGAACCGTTGCCGAGAAAATTCGAGCGCAACTGCACCAGCAATGACTGGATCACATTGGAATCGAATTTTTCCGGCGAGAGGCGGACCAATTCATCCGCGGCTTTCACCACAGGCAGACCTTTGCGATATGGGCGGTCGCTGGTCATGGCGTCGAACGTATCTGCCACAGCGATGATGCGCGTGGGTAAGCTGACTTCATCGAAGTGAAGATTGTCGGGATATCCGGAACCATCAGCCCGCTCATGGTGCGAGCGGACGACTTCAGGGATCTGTGGCCACGGGAAACGCACAGACGAAACGATCTGGTGGCCTACTACGGTATGGTCTGCGATCTGGCGAAATTCTTCCGGACGAAGCGTTGACGGCTTGTTCGATACGGCTTTGTCCACGGTGACTTTGCCGATGTCATGCAACTGTCCCGCGGCGCGGATACCGGCGATGTCGGCATCACTCATTCCCAGGCTTGATGCCATACCCGCGGCATAGCGGCCTACGCGCATGGAGTGTCCGCGCATGTGGAGGTCTTTTGCGTCGATCGTGGTGGCGAAGGCTTCGAGCGCGTCTTCATAAGAATGATTGAGCGAAGAGAGCAGGCGAAGATTGTCTGCGACCTGTACGCGCAGCGATTCGGTCAGCGAATGGTTTTGCACGAGCAACGCGAGATGGCCGGCGAGGAGGTTGAGCGCTTCGCGCTCGGCGTCACCGTATTCGGAATCGTCAGTGCGGCGGCCGAGACAGAGCGCGCCTACGAATCCTGATGCTGCGCGCAAGGGCTGCGTTACTTTGATCTCTGCGAAAGATGATGTGGTCTCTTGCGAGAACAGGATCTTGCGAACTTCCGGGCGCAGGTTCGTGGCTTGCACCAACTGGAACCAGGCCTGCGCTTGCCCGCGTGACATTGCGATGGAAGATGCTGAGCAGATGGAATCGAATCCGTGAGAGGCGAGACAATCGAGGCGGCAAGAGTTGGGCTCAAAAACAAAGAGTGCGCCCTGGACGGAATCCAGCGCGTGCAAGGTCTTGGAAAGAACGTCTGCGGCGGTCTCAGAGAAGTCACGCTCAGCCGTGGCCGCAGGGCCAAGGTCAGCGAGCGTCTTCAAGACGCCGAACAGCCGGACGAGGTTGTTATTGCGATCCACCACTTCCGTGAGGGTCACGCGAGAGCACTACAAATGTAGCATCGGGCGGCGAAAACGCCCTAGAACAAAAGTTAGGGATTGTTACCCTCTTGGTTCGCGTTTCTTCGGGTTTTGGGGGTGTTTTGTGGATGAAGCAAAGCGCTCACCGCAAAGGACGCGGAGGCGCGCAAAGGAAGGCTAAAATCGCGAGGCATCGTTATACTGGTTGGGCTGATTTCCCAAGGAGATTCCCTTTGCGACAGTTTTCTTCAATGTTGTGCGCATTATTTTTGCTCGCGACCTCGCTGTTTTCCCAGACCAAGCAAGGAGCCACCGTCAAAGAGGCTGACATCAAGACCGAGATGACCGCGCTCGCCAATGACGACATGCGCGGACGAGGCAGCATGACCGAAGACGAAAAGCGCGCGGGCGAATACATCGCCAGCCGGTTCGCAAAGTTTCACATTGCCCCAGCGGGTGACGTGGTCAACGGCAAGAAGGGATACCTCGAGAATGTTCCGGTGACAAAACAGGAGTTCGCCGCGCCGCCGACGTTGAAAGTCGGATCGTGGACGGGAACACACGGAAAAGAGATCGCGGTTCTGCGTGCGGGCGGGGACAAGATGAGTGGGCCACTGCAGATACTGAAGCCGGGAGACAAGGTGCAGCAAGGCGCGGTGGTTTATATGCATCCCTCCGGCGGCAATGCGCGCGCGGAGATGATGCAAGCGTTGCAGGGCGGCGCGGCAGGATTGATCGTTGCCGATTCTGATGCCACGCGTTCGCGCTTCACGCGGGCGGCGGCCCAGCCTCCTTCGTTGCCGGTACGCATTGGCTCCGTGCAGTTGACGCCGAGCGCGAGTTCGCCGATCGCTGAAGAGGGAGGCACCGAACCCACGATCATTTATCTGAGTGAAGCTGCGACCAAAGATTTTGACAAGCTGGAGAACGGCGCGAGGGTGGAGTTCAGCGGACAGATCAAGACCGCGGTTCCGGGCAGCACTACCAACGTGATCGGCGTTCTGGAAGGCAGCGACGCGAAGCTGAAGAAAGAGGTCATCCTGCTCACAGCGCACATGGACCATTTAGGTACTGATCCCAAGCTGAGCGGCGATCAGATATACAACGGGGCGGACGATGATGCTTCCGGCTGCACCGCTGTGATGGAGATGGCGCGCGTGCTCGGTGCGGGACCGAAGCCGAAGCGCACGGTTTACTTCGTTACATTTGGAAGCGAAGAAAAAGGTGGATATGGCAACCAG
>JAICWB010000256.1 GCA_025935035.1 Terriglobales bacterium | reverse complement strand
GTCAAGAATGCGTCTCGCAAAGTCCTTGGCGTCAAAATCTTCGTCTCTTTCAACCGACCAGACCGGATCCATCTATTTCGCCGCCATCCCTTTTTGCTCTGCCTGGATCGCTGCCTTGATCGCCTGATACATCTGCGTGTAGCCGGTGCATCGGCAGAGGTTGCCGCTCAGAGCGTTGCGTATCTCGTCTTCTGTCGGTTCAGGATTGCGATCCAGCAACGCGCGCACCGTCATCATGAATCCGGGCGTGCAGTATCCGCACTGCGAGCCGCCCCAGTCTCCATAAGCTTTTTGGATCGCCGCGAGTGCGCCGTGCTGAGCTACGCCTTCGACGGTGGTGATCTCATTCCCGCCGTTGTCACTCTGGTAAGACGCCGCGACCATCGTGCAGGCCAGCATCGGCACGCCATCCACTTGAATGGTGCAGGCCCCACACGAGGAATCGTCGCAGCCGCGCTTGCTGCCGGTCAGGCTCAGGTCCTCGCGCAGGGTGTCGAGCAGAAGCTTGTTGGGCTCAATGGCAATCTCATGCCTGCGCCCATTGACCTTAAGTTCGATGAGTTCTTTTTTCATGGAAGACGCTGTCAGCACTCAGCCAACACATTGAGTATATATGTGACGAATCATCGGATAAATCAACAACTCATCGAATCGTCGCCTCGTCGGGAAGATTACAATGCCGGGAGCCGCAAAGCGGCGTTCAGAGCTTAGCCCCGCGCGAAGCGCGGGGTGAGCAGCGCAACCGACAAACCGCCAGAGGCGCGACACAACTGCTACACATTCACCCTGTCGCCGTGGCTCGGCGGCTGCGACATCACCATAAAAAAGACGTCCGCCTTGCTGCGGTTAAACATTTGGTGCGGCTTCCCGGCGGGAACATGAAGGCCCTCACGCGCGCCGATGACGAACTCTTTGCCATCGAGCTCCATAACCGCCTCGCCTTCCATCACGAAGAAGAACTGCTGCGCCTTGTTATGGAAATGCCGAGCCTCCTGCGTCCCCGGCGGCATGCGCTCATAGATGATGCTGAGCGAATCGGACTTCAGCAGATGCCATCCGTCGCAATTCTGGCCCCATAGATAATGTTCGGCGTTGTCGAGAGTAGTCAGCACGTTTTTCTCTTCGAAATATCACATCGGGTGGAGCAGGCCTTCAGGCCTGCGTCAAAGCTACCCTGTGAAACAGGGCTTTAGCCCCTGAGGTTATCAGTAGCCATAGTCCGTCTGTACGGCGTAAGCATGATGCTTAGTCTTCAAATTCTCTAGCCGCTCTTTGCCTAACGATGCAACATACCCCGCGCGATCCTTCACATCAAAGATCCACTTCTTCGCCCACGCGTCGAACTCCGGCTTGGTCTTCGTCTCCGCGTGGTACTGCTGAAAGAAGGCGTCGTCGCGCTTGTTGTAGCCCTGCACCGGCGAAGGATGCGCGCCCAGCGGACATTCCACCACCGCGCTCACCAGAAATCCCGGAATCACCGTCCGATTCGGATCGCTGGCGATCACCTCAGGCGCAACGATCTCTTCCGCGCAAACGATCACTTTCTTCGCGGCGCGAACAGCTTCGATCATCACGCCAAAATTTCCCCAGCAATGCGCGTTGCCGTTTTCGTCCGCCCGCTGCACATGGACAATGGTCACATCGGGAATGAGCGCCCGCACCGCCAGCAGCGGCTCCTTGCCTTCAAAGGGCGAGAACACCTGATAGAAAAAATGATTCCCTTTGGGAACGTCGCTGCCTTGCGCAGACCGCGTCGGCAGATAAGGCACGCCCATAGCACCCGCCTGCAACGCCAGCGCGATGGTGAAGTTCGTCAGGTTGAAGACCTTGATCTTCTCTTCTTCCACCGCGCGACGGAAGTTGTACGCCTGCCCCATCATCACGTTGCCCACCCACGCGGCAATGACTTTCTCGACGCACCCCGCGCCAACGAGCTGGTCAAAAAGGATGTCCGATATCGGGCCAATGAGCGTAAGGTTCTTCTTCCCCTGCCGGATGATCTCGTGCCCGGCGGCGAATGGGATCATTTGCTCGAGTTGCAGGCCCATGGCGACGGAGGAGCCGTCGTGAACGTGATCGAAAATAGCCGTTTGCAGAAGCTGAATCTTAGAGGTCATTTCCACGCATAAGTACGAATGTGGTTGAAATTAAGAACATCAATTTTCCGTTTTTGCAGATGGCCAGCTAGTCGGAAATCATCCGTCAGGACCAAAAGGGTTCCTCCCGCTACGCAAGCAATGCCTGTATCGGTCAGTCCGACCTTCGAAAAAAGATCGTCGTCACAAAGCTTTCTTGACTCAACGTGAGTTTCGGCCGCAATTTTTATATGACTAACAAAGACACTAATAAACGCTGAGTCCAAATGCTGCGAAAGATTACTCACTTCAGTGAGAATGCTGGGCGTTGTAAAAACTTCCCTAAAGTTCTTGATTAGTGACAACAAAGCATCTAGGTCCTCTGGAATGTAGTCGGCCAATCGTTTGTCTATTCCTATGAGGTCCCGGTCGTACGTGCCAACGAGAAGAAGAATGAGCAAGTTGGAATCCAGTAGGACCCCCTTACTTCGGTAAATAGCAATTAACTTTGAAACGTCTGAATTCACAACTTGCGGATCCTTACCGCAATGGGTTCCCCCAAATGATTTACTTCTACTTGTTTGTAGTCTCGGTTTCCTGCGAAGAAGTTCCCGAGATCATCCGCCATGAAACTAAAAGTTATTAGCCAATGTGTAGGCCTGTCTTCTGGCCTTTCAACCTCTTCTAGTTTCAAGCCGCTTACATTAAATAGTTCCTTGAGGTAACCCGCCGCTACCGCTACAGCTTCTTTCATGTTTGCCATTCTCATCTTCCCTTCCACACCGGCTTGCGCTTCTGCATGAACGCCTCCACACCCTCTTTCACATCTTCCGTCTTCATCAACTCTTCGAGATAAATCTTCTCCGCGCGCGCAATACCTTTATCCAAGTGCAATCCATCCCACGTATAGATAGCTTTTTTCGTGACCGCCAAAGCAGCCGCGCTCATCGTCGCCAATTCTTTCAGCGACCGGTCCACAATGCCATTCAATTCCAGCGCGGACACGGCCGTCTCATTCACCAATCCCATCTTCAGCGCGTCGCTGCCCTTGAACGTTCTCCCCGTAAGGATCAGCTCCGTTGCGCGCTTCTGTCCGACCAGCGCCGCAAGCGCGACACACGCGACCGGAGGAAAGCAAGCCAGCTTGATCTCGGGAAGTCCCCAAAATGAATCTTCGGCCGTATAGACCATATCGCAGATCATCGCCAGCTCCGCGCCGCCGCCGAAGCAATTACCATGCACGGCTGCAATGCTGACTTTGGGCGAGCGCGCTATTGCCAGAATTACCGCATTAAATTTTTGCAGCATCTCCGCGATCTTCTCAGGCGTGTGCGCGGCGATATCCACGCCGGCAGAAAAGCATTTGCCTTCACCGCGAAAGACGATGGCATTGATCCCCGGCTTCGACTCAGCTTCGCGGATCGCAGCCAACAACTCTTCCATCATGGGAATGTCGATGACATTCACCGGCGGGTTCTTCAGCGTGATGCGCGCCGTCGCTCCGACAATTTCCAATTTGATCTTGCTATGAGTCAAAAACAGGTTCCTCAACTCCGCTCGGAATGACAATTCATTTTTGCTTCAACCCCTTCGTGAAACCTTCGTGCCCTTCGTGTGAAGCAACACAAGCAGTCACTCGGTGCTAGATGCTCGGTGCTAGATGCTGTCTCACTTCGTCCAAAACCCTTCCTTGTCGTAATCGCGGATCACTTCCAACTCTTCCGCCGTCGGCTCGGATGTTTCTTTCACATCGTCCGCCACCCGCAACTTCCATCCCGTATTCGCGACCACATCATCCACGCTCACGCCGGGATGATGCGACGCCAAATACGCCTCGCCATCATCCCCAAATCGCAACACTGCTTTCGTAGTGATCACCGCAGACGGTCCGCCGCGCGGCAGCCCGACTTTCTTCCGCCAACCCGCGCCGTCGCCATTTCCAGGACTGGTGATGTAACTCACGCGCTCCGGCAATCGCGCTTTCGTGTGGTCGATCATGGCCACGAACCGGTGCGCGAGCGAAGC
>JAICWB010000200.1 GCA_025935035.1 Terriglobales bacterium | reverse complement strand
TACCTGCAAACGCCCCGCGCGGTGAAAATCATCAGCTTGGGATATACCGGGCTTGCCGCGTGCATTTATTGGACGCGGGCCGTGCAATACTTCGGTGAAAAGAACGTCGCCAAATCGAAACGCTTTGATCTGCTGCAACCCCTGCTGGACCTCACAGTGTCACTTGATCCGCATATGGTACCTGCGTACGAGTTTGGGGCAATCTTTCTGGCGCAAGCGCCACCTTACGGCGCGGGAATGCCGGACGCAGCTGTAAAGTTTGTAGAGCGCGGGATCCATGACAATCCCACTGACTGGCGGCTTTACTATCATCTTGGATTCATCCAGTACATTGAGCGGCATGACTACAAAGCCGCAGCGGACGCATTTACCCGCGCCAGTGATGTCGCCGGTCATCCCGCATGGATGAATGCCATGCCTGCATTGATGAGCCAACGCGCGGGGGATATTGAGACTGCGCGCACCCTATGGACGAAGATGTATGAAAATGCTGAGGGCGATGCGATGCGCAAGAATGCGTATCTTCGCCTGATAGCACTGCACGTGGACGATGACGTTACTCATCTTGAAGAGCTGACTGAGACCTACAAAAAGCGGCATAAAGACTACCCGGTCGGATGGCGAGAGATGATCGCGGACGGCTTGCTGAAAGGCGTACCGGTCGACCCGTCGGGCGAGCCCTACCGGCTTGCAGCTAACGGTAAAGTAGTGGTTCAGGATTCGGCGCGCTTCCCTTTTATCACTAAAGGTATTCCTGCAGGACAGAAGGCGGCGCAAACGGTCACAGATGAACCGGAAAAGCTTCTCAAGAACCACTAAGCTTACGCATCCAATACCTATGCGCAAAATCCTGCTCGCCGCCTTCGCGTCGCTTTTTGTGATGGGACAGTGCGCATTCGCTACGGATGACGCCGTCAAAAAGATCGCCAATGCGGTCGATGCCCGATACAACTCACTGCAATCGTTCAAAGCTGATTTTGTTGAGACATACAGCGGCAATGGCGTGTCGCGAAATGAGAGTGGCACGCTTGCTCTGAAAAAGCCCGGAAAGATGCGGTGGGATTACACCCAGCCGGACAAACTCTTTATCTCTGACGGCAGGACGGCTGTCTTCTACAACCCCGCCGAACATCAGGCGCGGAAGACTTCCGTCAAGAACCTTGACGACTTTCGTTCCCCGCTTCGCTATCTGTTAGGCAAAACCAAACTCGAAAAAGAATTCGACCATCTCAGCATCGCCGACGCACCTTCGCCGAAGACTCCGGGCAACGTAGTACTCAGCGGTGTACCCAAAAACATGGCAGACCGCGTCAATCGAGTACTGCTGGAGATCACTCCGCAAAGCCAAATTGGACGCATCACTATCGAGGAGGCTGATGGGGCCGTCACCGAGTTCTCCTTCTCTCATATAACGGAGAACGTCCCCCTGGCGGATTCTGATTTTAAATTCATTCCACCTCCAGGTGTAGAGATGATCGAGACCAATGATCTGGGCGGGCAGTAATCCCCCCTTAGCCTTTTTCCTGCAAGTAGTTATGCCATCAGCGTTCCTCCGTCTAATAGGATGAAGTGGTTTTGCCGGGTGGTAAACTGAACCTGGTTATATTGGTCCTTAATGGCTGAATTCATAGTGAAGATGGCCGACGAGCGCGGCCGCGTGCTGCAGCAGGTTGAAAGCGGCCATTCCGCGTCAGAATTGCGCGAGCGTTTTGCCCATCAGGGATATCTGGTCTATGACGTAAAACCGCGCGGCATCCTTACCGGAGAAGTCGCTCCTAAGAACAAACGGGTAAAAGCAGATCAGTTCGTTGTTTTCAACTCCCAGTTTGTAACCCTCATCCGCGCGGGACTTCCGATCCCCACCGCGCTCGAACTCTTGGGAAAGCAGCAGAGGGACCCGAATTTTAAGAATGTCCTCGCTGATGTTCGCCAGCGTGTAAAGGGCGGCGAAGCGCTCTCGCAGGCATTCGAAGCGCAAGGTATCACCTCAAAGATCTACACCACTACGCTCTTGGCCGGAGAAAAGTCAGGCAATTTGGAAGAAGTGCTTACGCGCTACATCGCCTTCCAGCGAGTGACCATGACTTTCCGCAAGAAGCTTATCGCTTCGCTGATCTATCCCGCACTGTTGATCTGCGGCATGGGTGTGCTGTTCATGGTACTGGTCTTGTTCGTGGTGCCGCGCTTTGCGGCGCTCTATGCTGACCTGCACGCCCAGTTGCCGTCGATCACGCAATTCCTTTTGAATTTTGGCACCACGGCGCAGAGTTATTTTCCTATCATCCTGATTGTGGCGTGTGCCGGGGGTTTTGCCTTTTGGAAGTGGAAAGCTACCGAAGGCGGCGCGGCTACCATTGATCGCTTTCGTCTTTCGCTTCCACTCTTTGGCGGCATATGGCTGAAATATCAGGTGGCCATGTTCTCGCGCATGATGGCCACGTTGCTGCTTGGCGGATTACCACTGGTGCCATCTCTAGAGACCGCGGGCAGTTCGATGGAGAGCCGGATGATCGCACGTGCGCTCACGCAAGCGGCACAGAAGGTGCGTGAAGGAAGTCCGCTGGCCCGGAGTCTCGAAGGCACCGGCATCTTTCCGGAGCTTTCCATCGGCATGGTGGATGTGGGCGAGTCCACCGGCGCTCTGCCGCAAATGCTGACCTCGGTGGCGGAATTCTTTGAGGAAGACGTGCAAACATCGCTGACGGCGGCGTTATCCTTAGTAGAGCCGGTTATCCTTATATTTATGGGCATAGTTGTGGCGTTTGTATTGATCGCGCTTTATCTGCCCATCTTCAACCTGGGGGCTGCAGCAGGCGCTGCCAGCGGGGCACAAGCGGTACCGTAGAAGGACTTTATGGCGATATTTGTGAATGGTGGAGAGAACGCGATAGCCGCGACCGGCGGCGACGAACAGACGCGCGCGAAAGAGCTTGCGCGCCGCTATCGCTCAGAGTTCGTGGATCTGCGCAACTTCCACATCCACCACGATCTGTTCAAGTCCGTGCCCGTGGACCTGATGTTCCGTTACAACTTTGTTCCTCTGGAAGAAAACGACGGCACTCTCTCCATCGCCATCGCGGACCCCAGCAAGCTGATGATGATCGATGAGATCGGCTTGCTGCTGAACAAGCACATCACTACCAAAGTGGCGACGCTCACGCAGATCAGTGACATTCTCAAGAAGACGGAACAGTCACAGCGCGTACTGGATGAAGCGGGCGAGAGCTTCATGCTGGACGTCATCCGAGAAACGGAAGACGGCGAAGAGACCATCTCCATTGAAAAGCTGACGCGCGACGCGGAGATGAGTCCCATCATCCGCCTGGTGGATACCACCATCTTCACCGCACTACAGCGGCGCGCGAGTGATATTCACATCGAGACTTACGATGACTCAGTCATCATCAAATACCGCATTGACGGCGTGCTGCAACAGGCGATGCAGCCTATCGCGAAAGAACACCACTCAACCATCATCTCTCGTATCAAGGTCATGTCTGAGCTCGATATTGCTGAGCGCCGCGTGCCGCAAGACGGACGCTTCCGCGTGCGCTACAACGGGCGCAGCATCGACTTCCGCGTCTCCATCATGCCGAGTATTCACGGTGAGAACGCCGTGCTCCGCGTACTCGATAAAGAATCCATGAGCGAGAAATTCCGCTCGCTCACGCTGGATGTGGTGGGGTTCGGCGATGAAGATCTCAAGAAATTCCGCCGCTACATCAAAGAGCCTTACGGCATGGTGCTGGTGACTGGGCCGACAGGTTCGGGTAAGACCACTACGCTCTATGCGGCGCTGAATGAAGTAAAGACCGAAGAAGACAAGCTCATCACCATCGAAGACCCGGTCGAATATCAAGTAAAAGGCGTTACCCAGATCCCGGTGAACGAAAAGAAAGGCCTCACGTTCGCGCGCGGATTGCGTTCCATCCTGCGTCATGACCCGGACAAGATCATGGTCGGCGAGATACGAGATACTGAGACCGCGCAGATCGCCATCCAATCCGCGCTGACCGGACACTTGGTCTTCACCACCGTCCACGCGAACAACGTGGTAGATGTAATCGGCCGTTTTCTCAACATGGGAGTTGAGCCTTACAACTTCGTCTCTGCGCTGAACTGCATCCTCGCGCAACGCCTGGTTCGTATCATCTGCGACTCCTGCAAAGTGCCCGTGAAATACACTAAGGAGCAGCTTGAGGCGAGCGGCTTGAATGAGAAAGAGTGGGGCGCCTTCACATTCTACGAAGGCGAAGGCTGCATCGAGTGCGCGGGCACGGGATTCAAGGGCCGTACCGCTATTCATGAACTGCTTGACCTGACTGACAATATTCGCGAGATGATCCTGGACAAGAAGCCGACGTCGGAAGTCCGCCGCGCGGCACAGAACGAAGGCATGAAATTCCTGCGCGAATCAGCTCTCGATAAAGTCCGTGCAGGCATCACCACGCTCAAAGAGATCAATAAAGTCACATTCATCGAGACGACACGCTGATAGATGGCCGTTAAACAATTACAAAGCCCAAGACCGAAGGTCGCCTGCGAGATCGGCGCGGAACGCGTCATCGCCGCGCGCTCGGGAAAAAGCGGTTCGCTCGAGATTTACTCCAGCCGCCGCCTCGCCACGGGAACGATCGCGCCAGGCCTGGCTTCGCCGAACGTACTACAGGCGGAAGCGTTGCGCGAGGCCATCACCGGCGCATTGGGCACCGTATCGGGCGGCGCGAAAGACATCATCGCCATCATTCCTGACGCCGCCGGCCGCGTGCTTCTCCTGGACTTTGAAAGCCTGCCCGACAAGGCCGAACAAGCCGCAGCGATTATTCGTTTTCGGGTAAAGAAATCTCTGCCGTTTGATGTGGAGCATGCCGCGCTTTCCTATCACGTGGGCAGCGCGAATGGGATGTTGAAGGTGGTCGCAGCGCTCTCCCCGCTGGCTGTTGTCCAAGAGTATGAATCTGCCTTCCGTGATTGCGGATACTCTCCCGGCGTCGTGGTCCCCTCTACCATCGCGGCGCTCGGAATGGTGGAAGCTGACCGTCCCACGATGATGGTGAAAGTAGATCCTAATTCCACATCCGTCGTCATCGTGGACCGCGACGACCTCATTCTTTTGCGCACACTGGACCGTTCGCGCGGTGAGATCACTGCGCAGCAACTTGCTTCGCAGATCCATCCTTCGATGGTCTTTTATGAAGATACCTATTCTGCGCGTATTGAGCAGATACTGGTGACCGGACTCAGCAATGTTGACAGCCTCAACAATGCATTGCAGTCCGAGGTCGGAGTGAACGTCAGCAACCTCGGATCTGATTCCCAAGGTGAAGGGCTCGGCGAGCCTTTGCCCAAATTCATGCTTGCATCAGTAGGGGGCGCGCTGCTCAGCTGATATGCGACTGAACATCAATCTCGCCAGTCGTCCTTATGAAGATGCGGG
>JAICWB010000199.1 GCA_025935035.1 Terriglobales bacterium | reverse complement strand
TCTCAGTGCGGCGCTCGTCTTTCGCGCCACCGTATTCCTTCAAGATGTCTTTGAGCTCGCTCACGATCACGCCACGCAGCTTCTTCTCGCTGGCAAGAATGGATTCCAGTTCCGCGATGTTCTCGCGAATCTCAGACAGCTCTTTCATGATCTCGTCTGTCGAGAGACGCGTCAGCCGATAGAGTTGCAATTCAAGAATGGCGTCCGCTTGCTTGCCGGTTAGGCGCGCGCTGTCTGCGCCGATGCGCGCCTGCATCGCCTTGTCCAGCACTTTGAACTTGGCTTCGAGTAATGCCTCTTTCGCTTCCGCACGCGAGCCCGATGCGCGGATCAGCTTGATCACCGCATCCAGGTTGTCCAGCGCTAGCTTGTAGCCTTCCAAAACATGTTCGCGTTCACGCGCCTTGTTCAGGCGGAAGACCGTGCGACGCCGCACCACATCCACGCGGTGATCGATGAAATGCTGTATCGCCTCGATCAATCCCATCTCACGCGGCTGTCCGTTCACGATGGCCAGGAAGATCATGCTGAAGCTTTCCTGCATCGGCGTGTTCTTGAACAACTGGTTGAGCACGATCTGCGGCTCGGCCCCGCGCTTCAGCTCGATGACGATGCGCATGCCTTCGCGGCTTGATTCGTCGCGAATATCAGAGATGTCATCGATCACCTTGTTGTTCACCAGGTCAGCGATGCGCTCCACCAGCTTGGCTTTGTTCACCTGGTATGGGATCTCGGTCACGATGATCGCCTGGCGGTCTTTCGTCATGTTCTCGATCGCCGCCTTGGCGCGCATCATGAACCGACCGCGGCCGTTGGTGTACGCGTTCGCGATGCCCTGCTTGCCGTAAATGTACGCGCCCGTGGGGAAGTCAGGTCCCTTCACGATCTTCAGCACGTCGCCCAGCAACATCTTCGGATTGTTCACCAGCTCGATGGTCGCGGTAACGATCTCAGTCAGGTTGTGCGGCGGGATGTTCGTCGCCATACCTACGGCGATGCCGTTCGAACCATTGATCAGCAGATTAGGAATACGCGCAGGAAGCACGGTCGGTTCTACTGTGCTGCCATCAAAGTTCTCAACCATCTCGACTGTGTCTTCGTCGATGTCAGCAAGCAATTCATGCGCGATCTTCGTGAGGCGGCACTCTGTATATCGATAAGCCGCCGGCGGATCGCCATCCATCGAGCCAAAGTTCCCTTGTCCATCGATTAGCGGATACCGCAACGCCCACGGCTGCGCCAAACGCACCATCGCGTCATACACGGCAGAGTCGCCATGCGGATGGTACTTCTTCAAACATTCACCCACCACGCCGGCGCACTTTGAATAGCGCTTGTTGTAATGCAGGCCCTCACGCAACATCGCGTAGATGATGCGGCGATGCACCGGCTTCATGCCGTCATAAACGTTCGGCAGCGCGCGGCCAATGATGACCGACATCGAATAGTCGAGATACGACTTGCGCATCTCCTCTTCAATGTTGATGGGCACAATGTTCGCAGCGCCACGTCCGCCGCCGTCACCGCCGCCAGGATTCTTCGGGTCTAAGGGGAGTTGAGGATTCTGTTCGTCAGCCATAGTTTTCGCTCAAAAATCAGACGTAGCTACCGCCACGAATGAAGGCTCGAAAATCCTTCGGCGACAGCCTGTAAACCATTGCAAGTAAAGTAAGTTATGCGCAAGATATGCCGAGAAGATTATAGCATGAAAACGCTACGATTGCGCTCTATAAAAGTACGCGTAAAATGGACTTCAAAGGTGGATTCACATGCCGCAAAAATCACAAGCTGAACTCGTGCAGTTTGGTGGCTTCCTTGTCGCCAGAGCAGCAGAACGCTGTTGAGACCCTTAACCGCTACATGCGGGACGGAAAACACGAAGCGGACGTAAGGAGCGCCCTCGACGAGTTTGTCCGTGACCATTCCGAGTTGCTGCGCCGCCTCGCGCAGTGAAGCGCTACCTGTCTGTCGATGACATTCTGATGATTCACGCTGATATGCTCTCCCGCTTTGGCGGGATTCGCGGCATGCGCGATCCCAACGCTTTGAGCTCCGCAGTCGGTCGACTTCAAAGTGGCTACTACGCGGATGTCGTGGAAGAAGCAGCGTTATTTGAGAGCTTGTCGCAGAACCATCCTTTTCTGGATGGAAACAAGCGCACTGCCATTGCTACTGCCGGCGTTTTTCTGAGGATCAATGGCTTCAAACTCAACTTTAATGACATTGAAGCTTACGAGTGGCTGATTGCGCGTTATGAAAGAAATGAAGTCACTAAGAAGCGGATTGAAGAATGGTTTCGCGATCATGTGGCAGAGATGGCAGGATAAAGTAGCAATATGGCCTCTGCCTTTAGTCACGCGGTAGGCCGCTCTCGGCATCGGCAGCTTCTTCTATCGGAAAGAGATCCCGACCAAAGTTTGGCTAGCAGGAATCATCTGCGCAGTCCTTCCAGACATCGACGTGATCGGCTTCCGCTTCGGGATCCACTACGGCGATTTCTGGGGCCACCGTGGGTTTACGCACTCGCTGACATTTGCCGCACTGCTAGCTGGAGTAGTTGTCGGGATTTGGTTTCGAGACAGCCCGGCGATCAGGCCGGCAGTGATGTTCCTATTCATGTTCCTTGCCACCGTAAGTCATGGCGTGCTCGATGCGATGACCGATGGCGGTTTGGGAGTGGCGTTCTTCTCGCCCTTCGATAACTCCCGATATTTTCTACCTTGGCGGCCGATTCACGTGTCGCCTATCTCTGTCAGGCGCTTCTTCGCCTCGCGAGGGCTAGATATTTTGGGGAATGAGATTCTTTGGATATGGTTGCCGTCAATCGCGATGGCCGCGATCGTATTGAGTATTAAGCACGCTCAACGACGAGTCGCTTCGAGAAACTAGAAACGGGAAACCGGTTTTAATCACGGCAGCTTAAAATCCAGCCCTCTCACGTCGTTCTCTTTCGCCGTAGCCGGCAGATCGAGATCCGCCAACTGCACACGACGCAGCGACCCCGACCCCAGCACGATCAGCTCTTTGCCCATGATCGCGTAGTTCTTTACTTCCTTGCGCGAGCCATCGCGGAACACCAACACCGTCATAGGACCAACATCATCAGACTCGCGCGGTGTCTCCTGTTCAACTTTAGCTTCCACGGGCTTGGCATCTTTTGCCGCTTTGCTCGTAGCCAGCGCTTGTTCCTTTTCGTCCGCGCTTGCATCACGGACGCCTCGATTGTCGATCACGATCACCTGCGGAGGCTGCTGCACTGGCGCCACCACGATTGGCTGCGGAGAATAATTCGCCACTGGCGTTTGCGGAACCGTGTAATCCGCTGCGTTCATCTCCACGCTGGTATCCACAGAAGTAGTGTTCAAATACGGATAGTAGCCGTAGCTGTAACCATATCCATAAAGCGGGACCGGCACAGCGATAACTACCGGCGGCCGATGGCGTCCATCCCGGTCTATCCGCAACGGCTGACGCACAGACGACCATCTAATACCCGGACTAACGCTTGGGCTGAAGTTGCGTGGCGTGATCGAGGTCGCGCTAGCCGGCACGCCCGGCGGATTCGAGAAGCCATGCGTGTCGCTCAATGATGTTGCCCCAGCAGGCACGCCGTGAAATTGTCCGTAAGCGGCCGGCACCAACATGGCCGCAATCACCGCTATTGCAACGCGCTTATTCATAGCGCCACCTCTGAATACTCCTTCATTCTACGCCCGCCGCATGGTTAAAAAATGTAAAGCTAGCGTAGCGATTTGTCATCAGCCGCAGCTTTTGCGTTTACCGAAAACCGACTACCGATAACCGACAACTTCCTACTACACTGATTCCATGGATAAGGTCAACGTTGCAGAAAAATTCGCCCTATTCACTGAGCACTGGAAGCCGCAGATCATCGGCGAGCTCAATGACTCCTATGTAAAAGCGGTCAAGTTCAAGGGCGACTTTCTCTGGCACCATCATGACAATGAAGACGAGCTCTTCTTCGTGGTGAAAGGCCTCATGCGCATGTGGCTGAAAGACGATGGCCGCACCGAGCGTGAGGTCCTTGTCCGCCCGGGCGAATTCATCATCATTCCCAAAGGCATGGAGCACATGCCCAAAGCCGACCCGCAAGAGAACGGCGGGGAATGCGAAGTCCTGCTACTCGAGCCTAAGACTACGCTGAACACCGGCAACGTACAGAACGAGCGGACGCGGCCGGTGCTGGATCGGCTGTAGATTCCATGCAGATGCTTATCTGGGCCGCGCTCATTGCTGCTTGCGTCGCAGGCGCAGTCGTTATTGTGCCCAAGATTTTTGGGGGAGAGACTTGGGTGCAGGTTGACGGCATTGTGGAGGGTTGTGTGGCAGCGAGCCTTCCGGTTAAAAGAAAGATTTTTATGTCTGGTGTCAGGATTACTTATTCGTATTGCGTAAACAGTACGCTTTACGACGAGAACTTTATCGAGGTTGGCATTGACGATGAGAAAAAGATCGACGCTTTGATTGCAGCGTTTCCAAAGGAAGCTGTCATAAAAGTTCGCTATGACGCTGACAACCCTGAAAGGTCAAAGGTTGACCCGGCCGATAATCCTAAGATGGCAGAGCTTGCAGGCATGGCTTACTCGAGATGGCCTCTTCCCGGCGAATGATTTCAACCTTCCACATGTTCCCAGGCTTATACTCTCGCCGTTATGAGCGCTCCTGAAAGGTCCGGCGATCCGATAGCGCTGATATGGTTTTCCGTCTTAATCGGGTGCCGTAGTCGTGATCGCATTCCGGCAAGCCTTGCATTGGTGGCGATCCAGAGATTGGGAACTTGTGACCGGAAGGATTGAGAAGGCAGAGTTCTCGTTGTTCGGGGAGCCCTCCGCTAGAGGGCCAAGAAATGCCAAACGGGGAGCCAAGATTGAATATTCATTCTTACTGGAAGGCGAGCGATATGGTGGCTACGTTGGTATCGTTGGCTTTGCGACCGAGAGCCAAGTGGATGAATATCTAAGACCGTTGGGGACCGGATCCGCAATTTTCGTCCGATATGACCGCCAAGCTCCTGATCGCAATGAAGTGCGCAATTCGGATAACTCGCCACTTTTTGTTCGAGGCACATTTATAACGAGGCAAGAGCCCTTCGCGGAGACACTGGCTATCATGCCAAGATGAGGTCCGGAATCAGCCGCCCTTCATCAGCAGCGTGAACGCCCCCGGCACCGCGCTGATCTTCACCGGCAATCCACCGAGGAACTCACCATCGGCTTCCGCATAAACGCGTCTTGCCCTGTCCCCGATCGGCGCACACCAGACTTCACTGGCATGGGCGAGTTCCATGCCCGGCACCGGGCCGCTTTGCCCGGCAAGTATCTTCAGAAAATACGCCACATGCCAGATGCGGTTTTTCGTCAACGTAAAAATAATGCGCAAGTCGTCGCGCTTAAGTTCCGCTCCTTGCGCAAACTTTCCCATTAGCCCG
>JAICWB010000191.1 GCA_025935035.1 Terriglobales bacterium | reverse complement strand
TATGAATACTTTAACTTGAGTCGTGCCACTCAACTCTAATCCGCTCAATACTTTACCAAAAAGTATGGGGGGGGGGGGGGGGGAGCGGCTCTAGCCACTAACCACTAGACACTAGCCTTTTACAAAGCAAGCGGGCCCAGCACCTAAATCTAAGAAACCTGGAGCACATCCATGAGATCCAAATCCCCTCGCCTCTGCTCTTATCCCCGCACTGACGGACGCCTCTGCAAGTCGCCCGCTCTGCAAGACCAGCGCTTCTGCTACTACCACCAGCGCGACCACGATCGCCGGCGCCGACTCGAACAGAACCTCGAACACCGCCGCAACTGCATCGCGAATCACAAGTTCTACGAGCTCCACACTCAGCTCCCGGACGGCCGCGCCTTTGACGACAACACCTGCGGACTCTTCGCCGATCTTCAGCCTCAACTCCTGGACGACGGCAACGCCATCCAGCAGCAGATCTCCAGTGTCTATCACGCGCTCGCAACGCAGCAGATCCCCGTCAAGTTCGCCTACGCCGTCCTGGCCAATCTCCAACTCGCCTATCGCAACCTGAAGAACGTCCGCACACCAGATTTCGACGACGAACGCTCCGCCACCGAAGACCCCACTCCCATCCACCGCTACCCCGGTTTCGAAGACGAATGGGAGTTGGAACAACAACGCAAAAAATCCGCCGCCGCCGAAGCGGAGGTGAATCAGCCCACGACTGGAACAGAAGGATGAGAAGCCGCACCTACACCCGGATCCGGATTCGAGGTTTTGGTTTTGATTTTGCTAGTCACTAGTCACAAGCCACTTCCTTCAGGTCTAACGGCTGCAGTAAATGTTCTTTGACAATCGATGCGATTCCCAAGTGAAAAACGACAGAACGTGCCCCATCCAACCGGTCGGGTTTTGACCGATTGGGTGGGAGTTGCAGCCTTGATTGGGTGGGATACAATCGCGACCCATGTCCGGCCCCCCAAGGTTTCAAGACACCGGCGAATTCCATTTCGTCACCTTCAGCTGTGTTCGGCGTGCTCCGTTACTGCGAACTCCGGAGTCACGCGACGAGGTCCTTCACATCCTGGAGACTGTCCGCAAGAAATGGGAGTGGCGGATCTTCGCTTATGTGGTAATGCCGGAGCACGTTCATTTATTAGTGGACGAACCTGAACGATATGACCTGGCAAATTGTCTGCAAGTGTTCAAGCAGATGACTTCACGAAGGTTGAAAGCGCCGGAGGCAAAACACTTTTGGCTGACCCGATATCACGACAGGAACGTTGCAAATAGGAAGAAGCGGATCGACGTGATCAATTACATCCACAGCAACCCGGTGAAACGGGGATTGGTGGACCGTCCGGAGAATTGGAAGTGGAGCAGCTATCGGGCTTACATGCTTGGTGAGGTCGGGATCGTGAAGGTTGAGACGGAATGGACACAGTATGAGTGGTAGTCTCTTCAACTCATAACTTCTCCAACAGACCGTGCCCCATCCAACCTGCCATGCTCTTCGGCAGGTTGGGTGGGATCAGACCGACGAACGTGGTTGAACTTGTCACTGAACGCACTCAAACGGCCGTGCTTGATTTCGCTTTTTGTTCGCTATATAATCAGAGGTCCAAGGACACGACAATGGACCATGAATTTACAGACGAAACCATCACCGGATGCCTCGAATGCATTCAACTCAAAGAAACCTTCCGCAAGACCACACTCGCTCTGGGCCTGCATCACGACGAACACGACTCATGCATAAAAGACATTGCCTACATCCACAAAGAAGCGGAGTTATACGAGGCCAACAATGCCGCTCGGAGGGCGTTCAACGATCATCGGGAGAAGGTGCATGAGGGGATGGCGTACGCATGAGCTTGGGCTTTCACGTCGCGCTTTAGCTTGCGACGTGGGTGGAAGCAGCCGGCTTTTCAAGCCGGTGAAATAGAGTTCCCAAAGATCGCGCTTTAGCGCTGCCGGCTCCAGGGCTCGGACAATGGTTCTTTGAAAACTAGATGCGATTCCTAAACGGAATCCTGATTCCTCTCGGGAAAGAACGGGTGGCCCGAATCGCAATCCCTCGACAGAGGGTGCCCCCTGCTTTTGGCGAAATGTGTTTGATAGCGTGAACGCGGTTCAACCCCAGAGTGCGACTCTCCCGAATTCCCACACATCGGAATGCTGGCGTCTGTGGCACCCGACATTATTTGCTGCGGTCTTCTCCGAAAATGATGATGCTCTTGTTTAGCGGCAACTCGCGCAGATGGAGCTCGATATGACCATCCGCGCTCTGGGAACGATAGCGGTCGATTACATAAGGCAGGCCTTCGCCAGCTAGCAACTTTGGCGAGGTGGTGACTTCAAAATGCAGATGCGGCTCGCGAGCATCGCCGGAGCAGCCGACCCGCGCGAGTGGCTGGCCCCGCCGGACGTGGTCCCCGGACCGGACGCGCAGACTACCTGGTTGAAGATGGTCATAATACGCGAACTGACCGCCGCCCAGATCCAATGTGATGGTGTTCCCCGCCACCGTGTTATAGGTGATCGCCACGGCAGGGTGAAAGGCTTCGAAGTGTCCGGGGATGTTATCTGGCAGGCCATCTCTTGCCGTGATCACGCGAGCGTCGGCCACGGCCACCACCGTTTTCCCATAGGCGTAATAGGAATGAACGTCTTTCGTATCGCCGGAAAATGACGCATTGTTTTTGACCTGCTTCCAATCGATGGCGAAACGTCGCGAGTCCACCGGTTCCCCGTCAAAGACCAGCACCCCCCGCCGATGATGGTTGTCCTCATCATTGCCCGGTCCATCGGCGGCGAGCCAATCTGCTCCTTCCACCGGCGGCCCGAGTACGCGGAGCCGCGTGTGGTCTGTAGTGATGACCACGCCTTCTACGTAAGAGTCGGCCATGCTCACACGATGAGACAGTCTCTTTGGAACACGCGAGTCCCGGTCGAACTCGATTGACATAAAAACGATGGCGCTCTGTCCGCCCGTCATCACGAGCCTCTCTTTGCGATCAGAGAGCGTTCTGCCGCCCAAAGGCTGCACCATTGCCTCAAGTTGCTCCGAGTCGAATGTGGCGACCGGTCGCGTATTTTGCGCGTCTGGGTCAAGCACCTCAATACTGGACAATGTCACGGGAGCCGCGCCGAAGTTCGTCAGATGCAACTCGTATATCGCGTATGAATGCGGCCCGCTGGGGAAAACTGTGGGCTCGAATGGCACGCGCATCTCCACCGGAAGGGACCTCGACTTGCTCTTCGTCGGCGTCGTGCTGTCGGATGGCTGAGTCTGCGCTAGAGCTGAACGAGGACATGAGTAAAGAAACGCTATTGCCAGCAGTATGAGTGAGAGTCG
The DNA here is from genome assembly GCA_025935035.1 of Terriglobales bacterium. Classification (GTDB taxonomy): domain Bacteria; phylum Acidobacteriota; class Terriglobia; order Terriglobales; family Acidobacteriaceae; genus JAICLA01. The sequence goes on along the minus strand of JAICWB010000191.1, from coordinate 2,350 downwards.
CATAGGCCTTAAGACTTGTGATCCCTGCAAAAGTTATGCCAATTTAAAGCGGGGAGCCCGCCTTGCTTCCGCCCCCCGCCGAGGACTACCATAATCCTTGCCTAGTCACTCTCTGACTTCGACGAGATACAGCCTCCACACCAACCATATATAGAGGAGAACGCATATGGGAATCGCATCTATCGCTCCCGAGATCAACAGCGCAGCGGCGCAGTTTGTCCAGAAAAAAGGCAAGATACTGATCAACAACCAATGGTCTGACGCGGCCAGTGGCAAGACGTTCCCGACGTATGATCCGGCGACGGGCGAGGTGCTCGCGCAGATCGCCGAGGGCGATAAGGCGGACATTGACCGCGCTGTCTCCGCAGCACGGAAAGCCTTCAATGGGCCTTGGCGCAAGATGTCCCCCAGCGAGCGCGGCAAGCTGATTTGGAAGCTGGCCGACCTGCTCGAAAAGAACCAGGAAGAGTTTGCCACGCTGGAGACTTTGGACAACGGCAAACCGTTGACCATCAGCAAAGCGGCGGACGTGCCGCTGGCCATTGATAACTTTCGCTACTTTGCGGGATGGGCGACGAAGATCGAAGGCAACACGCTGAACATAAGCAGCCCGGGCAAATATTTTGCTTACACGCTGCGAGAGCCGGTGGGCGTTGTGGGGCAGATCATCCCATGGAATTTCCCGCTGCTGATGGCGGCGTGGAAGCTGGCGCCGGCGCTGGCGACGGGATGCTGCGTGGTGTTGAAGCCGGCGGAACAGACTTCTCTCACCGCGTTGCGGTTGGGCGAGTTGTTTGTGGAAGCGGGATTCCCGGAAGGCGTAGTGAACGTGGTGACGGGATTCGGCGAGACGGCGGGAGCCGCGCTGGCCGCGCATGACGACGTGGACAAAGTCGCTTTCACCGGGTCAACTGAAGTAGGCAAGCTGATCTTGAAAGCGGCGGCCGGCAACTTGAAGAAAGTGTCGCTGGAGCTGGGTGGAAAGTCTCCGAACCTGGTATTCAGCGATGCCGACATTGACGCCGCAGTGAAAGGTAGCGCGGGAGCGATTTTCTTCAATCAGGGACAAGTATGCTGCGCGGGCTCGCGGTTGTTCGTTGAGAAAGGCATCTTCGACCGCGTGGTCGAAGGCGTTAGCGCGCAGGCAAAGAAGATACGCGTGGGTCCGGGGATCGATCCGAAGACGCATATGGGTCCGCTGGTGTCGAAAGAGCAGCTGGACCGCGTGTGCGGATATCTGGAGAGCGGCGCTAAAGAAGGTGCGCGCGCTGCGGCGGGCGGAAAGAAGATCGAAGGCAAAGGATACTTCGTGGAACCGACAGTACTTGTTGACACGAAGCCGCACATGAAAGTTGTGCAGGAAGAGATCTTTGGACCGGTGGTCACAGCCATTCCGTTCGACAACGTGGAAGACGTGATGGTGGAAGCGAATAATTCGGTGTATGGACTGGCGAGTGGCATCTGGACGAAGGATGTGAGCCGTGCGCATCGTGTGGCGGAAAAGCTGCAAGCCGGCACGGTGTGGATCAACTGCTGGAACGTGTTTGACGCGTCGCTGCCCTTCGGCGGATACAAGCAGTCGGGTTGGGGCCGCGAGATGGGACACGACGTCCTCGAGCTGTACACGCAGAAGAAGGCTGTGGTGACGGCGATATAAGAACCGTTTCCCGTGTTTGGTTTCTCGTTTCTCGGGAAGATCAAAAACGAAATCAAAAGCTAGATGGGCAGATTCAAAAAAATCCGCCCATTGCGTTTTTGTGTTAAAACTGCTCGCATGAAAACTAGAACGACATGCAGCATCCTTTCTATGTGTGCGATTTTGGTGTGCGGTTTGACGGTTGTTTCGGCGAACGCGCAGACCGCGGCGAAGAAGCCTGCGGCGAAGTCGGCGGTTTCGACTTCGGCGAAGACGTCTGCAAAGCCGGGCGGCGCGAACTCGAAGGCTGAGATCGCGGCGTTCAATGAGGAGTTCAAGCAAGCCATCCTATCGATGGACAATGCCAAAGTCATGGCGCTGTGGGACGAAGATGGGACCGACTTGCTGCCGGGGCAACAAGCCGTCAGCGGCAAAGCGAGCATCAGCAAGTGGCTGGACGGCGTGACCGCGAAGATGCCAGGCTGGAAGGTCGTGAGCCAGGATAACGAGTTCCATGACATCCAAGTCAATGGCGATTGGGCAAGCGAGTGGGCAACGACGGTGCAGGTGGCGCAGCCGCCGGAGGGAAAGAAGACGCTGGGGATCGTGAAGAAGAGCAATGCTCCCGTGACCGCGCAGGGAAAGATGCTGCTGGTGCTGAAGCGTGGCAGCGATGGGAAATGGAAGATACGGGAAGAGGCTTGGGTGGGGAAT
>JAICWB010000183.1 GCA_025935035.1 Terriglobales bacterium | reverse complement strand
TTGATAAGTTACTGAAGTAAAGTCCAATCGGAGGTGCACTGCGGGATTTGTGATTGACTTCGGCAAACGATTGAGAAAATAATTTCCGCCGGGAAAAATGGCGATGTTTCTGACTGAATCTGGGAAAGGCCGCCTTACAAGAATCCTGTTGGGTGGTCTGATGCTGTTCGCTAGCGCGACAACCTGCGCTGCGCTGATACAAGACAATACAAATCAGAATGCCGCGCTGAGTGTGGACGAAGTGATCGCGCGCTATGTAGAGGCGCGTGGAGGGCAGGCAAAGCTAGACGCGCTGCAATCTGCGCGCGCGATACGGCATGTGGTTTATAGGCCGTCGAATCCTGGCGAGCCGACCCAAGAATACGACGAAGTCTATGAGTGGAAGCGGCCGAACTTTGCTCGCTCAGAGATGAAGATGACTCAAGGCACCTACCAGATCGCGGTCTATGCCGGCGAGCGGGGATGGAAAACGGTCGCAACCAGTCCGGAGGTGGCTGAACTGGATGCGAAGGCATTGGGTGCGCAGCCGTCTTTCTCTGACGCATTGGAAAGCGAGTTAGTGCACTATCGCGAGAAAGGCTACACCGTATCCATGCGCGATGCGCAATCGCAAGGCAAGCCTTGCTATGGGATCTTGACGACCAGGCCAGATAAATCAGTGATGTACCGGTGCATCGACAAGACAACGTTCCTGGACGTGGAAAGACGCACTGCGACAGCAACGATGATCGCCAGCGATTTTCGAGCAGTAAACGGAATAATGTTCGCCTTCCGTTTCGACACGAGCTCAAAAGAGGGAACTACGGTCGCGACGACTCAAAGCATGGAAACGAACATTGAGTTCGCCAGCGCGGATTTCGAGAAACCCAAAGCGCTCGCCAAGGCTGAGAACCGTCGTGCGCCGGTGGAAGCGGCGAAGGTATTCGGCGCGCCAGACGCTAAACAGGTGCGAGCAGCGCAGGCACAACTGATCGACGCCATACAGCATGTGAGATTTTGTCCGGCGCTTCCCTTCGTTCCCGCGTGTTCATTCGCCAGCGAGCCTGGCGAGGTGAAGGTCACACAGAAGCGGATCGAATTCGACGGCCCTGTCAACAAGCAGTGGGGTGGCCCAAAGCAGCTATATATCGACTTGACGGCCATTCCCGGGCTGAAACCAATGCCCCGAGAGACGTGGCGGATATTGAATCCGGAACAGATGTATACATCGTTTGACCCGGAGCCGCGGAAATACGACAAGCAAAGCACCAATGTGCTGTTCGACCGTCCTCGATTGGAGTGGCCGCTCAACTCGCCTTATGTAAAACGGTTCATGGACGCGTTGGAAGTATTGAAAGCCAATGCGAAAGCGCCGACCGATGCGATCGACCAGGAATCGAGTGGGTTCAAAGAGGCTGCAGAGAAGTGGCGTGCGTTGACGGAAAAGCCGCCGCTGCCGGAGGGAGTGCATCGCGAAGAGGTGCTAGCGAAGTATGCGATCACAGAAGACAAAAATCCCGAGGTCGCTTTGCAGCATTTCGAAAAAGGCCTGGCGATAGAGCCTTTGTGGCCAGCGGGACAACTGGGCGCCGCCACCATCTGTGGAGAATTGCAACGCTGGGAGTGCGCGGTAGCGCATGGAGAGAGATATTTGGAGATGTTGCCGAACGGCCCGCAGGCGGATGTGCTGCGGGATAAATTGATCATCTGGAAAGACAAACTCGGGAAGGACTAGATATGAAGAAGCGCGGCGCCATCTTCACGATCCTGGGACTGCTAATGCCGTTGGCATGTTGCTGGGCACAAGCTTGCCCGAAAGAACCTCCCTTCCCCGATACCAATGACCTGAACGAGATCATCGCCGCTTGCCAGAAATATGGCGGGCGGTGGGATGGCGGGATCCGCGGCGGTTGTCATGATTTCCCGGCCGATTGGTGCAAGAAATCACAAAGCAACAACATATCCATGCCACTTCCTCGCAACCCGCAGGAATTCACGATCCAACTTTTGGGATTAGAAGGACAGGCGTTTGCCACGGGGCTGGCAAACAAGATCAGGTCTGATGCAGAACGCGCGCAGCAATTGAAAGCCGAACGCGCGCAGCAGGCCGAACTACAACGACAGCGTGAGCAGCAGAAGAGACAGCTCATTATGCAGCACCTGCTGGGAAACGATACCGGCGGGGGCAACAATCTTCAGTTGGTCTTCGACGATTCCGCGTTGGGAGTGAACCGGAAGACTGGAGAGCCTGAAGGTAAGCACGGGGATTTAAAGCTGGTATTCGATGACGCCGCCCTCGGCGTGAAACGAACGACAGAACCAGCCTCAAACGAGCCAGGTTATGGGATCAATGGCCTGCCGGGCATTTACACGCATGGCTCTGTCGACGGCTCTACCAGCGACGGTGGCGGATATGGGATCGATGGTCTGCCTGGTGTGTACACCGGAGGACCGAAGAATGCGTCCACCGACCCAAAATCGGTCATCAACCGTGACCGATTCGCCAGTTCAGTGGATGGACTACCGGGAATCTATTTAAATACCGAACAGAGGCCAAACGCGCAGCCCCTAACAGGTGATGGGAGCGCTCGCGGTGCGGATGTCGGTGGCGGTTACGGAATACCGGGACTGCCGGGCACTTACACCGGCGGCGCGAGAGAAGGAGAAGCAGGATCTCCAGGCCCCGCCGCGGCGATGAATGCGACTCATGACACGGCGGCGGATCCTGGGGCGAATGGGATTACGGCCTCGGCCGTGGATCAAACATCGCGGACGACCGCACAACAGCCGGGCATTGCGATGCAGCAGTTGCAACAGACGGCAAATGATTCACAACGGGCGGCAAAGGCTGCCACGGCAGAGGACGCAGCGGCCACCGCGTCACAACCTTTTGACAACGGCACGCGGACCAGCGCGGTCGACCTACATGATGCGAAGACGATGACCGTCGATCCGGCGCGGGTGAGCGGTGGCCGCGGAGTAAGCGCAATTCAACCGCCGCCGACGAGTCGGAGCGCAGACCGACTAGATACAGAAGCGACAGTAGCTCCGGCGCCCGCCACTGGACATAGAGTTGTGGCGATCAGCGGTACGCGGATGTCTTCTACGCCTGCTTCGACGGAACCTTACTGGGCGAACGATGAACAGGAGGCGCTGAACAATTCCGGAATCTTAGATCGCCATGCGAAAAGACTTTGCGACTACGCGCAGAACTCATGTCATGGGTCAATCGTCATGCAGAACGTGAATCCGGACGCCGCGAAGTGGATCGAGTCAGGCATGGCGATACCCAAACCGATGTCAATCAAAGCCAAGACTGCGCGAAGCGGAAAAATCGCGGGCTTAATACCCTGCGGCACAGACCAAGATGGCGCGATCTTATTAACAGCAGAATCGGGAGTCCGAGAGCGTTTAAAGAAAGAAGATTGCCCGACCTGCAAATGTGTTGACGTTGACGGCGAGATGGCATTGGCCGACGCAGGCAAGTACATTACCGCGGACTATGACATTTTTCTCATGCGCTGTGAGGGGGACCAAGGGCCAGTAACACAGGGCAGGCTGGGAAGCGCGTCGGATTCTATGCGCGCGCGGATCGACCAACTGAACCGCGAAGCGCTGCCCGATTACGCAGCGCAACATGGCGCAGCTTACGACCATGATCGCCTAGCGAAATTGCCGGCGACTGTCTTTGAATATGACGAGAAGGGCGGCCGGTGCCGCGTGCGCACGCTGAAAGATGCGTCAGACGTTGAGAAATATCTTCTGCAGCTTGGGCTGAGCGCAGAGCGCGTCACTGTGCAACAAGTACGATAGAGGAAACATTAGTGAGCTCCGTGATTTGCCTAGATAAGCGGTAGCATTTAGCATTTCGCACGCATAACACTAGGAGGTAGGCGGCGTGCGTAAATCTTTGTTCCTTCTCATCGTTTTCATTCTCTTCTCTCTCCCATCATTTGCACAGAAAAAGAAACCTGCGGCGCAGCAGCCGGATAAATCTGCCACGGACAAGGCAGCGAGCACGAAGAGCGCACCGAATTCGGCGGGCGAGGCCAAGAGCAGTACGGTCGGAATGGCCGATGCCTCCAAGAATGGCGAAGGCGATGAAGATAAGAATCCGTGGAAGGCGCTGAACTATCGTTTGGTTGGTCCGTTCCGTGGCGGGCGCGTGTTAGCAGTGACGGGCGTGGTGGGACAGAACGACACATATTATTTTGGCGCGGTGGCGGGCGGCGTTTGGAAGACGACTGACGGTGGGCTGAACTGGACGCCGATATTCGACAAGGTGAAAGAGGCGTCGCCGTCAATTGGCGCGATCGCGGTTTCGGAGTCTGATCCGAATGTGATCTACGTGGGGACCGGCGAGGCGTGCATCCGCGGAAATATTGTGGGCGGCAACGGTGTGTACAAATCCGTGGACGCGGGAAAGACCTGGAAGTTTATCGGGCTGCCGGACACGCATGCGATCGGGCGGGTGATCGTCGATCCGAAAAATCCGGATGTGGTGTTTGTGGCGGCGTTGGGGCATCCGTTTGCGGACAATGCGGAGCGCGGCGTTTATCGCTCGCGTGACGGCGGCAAGACGTGGGACAAAGTCTTATATAAGGATGAGAAGACGGGCGCGATCGACATCACGTTCGATCCGCACAACACGAACATCTTGTATGCGGCATTGTGGCAGGCGAAGCGCACGCCGTGGAGCATGGATAGCGGTGGCCCGGGGAGCGGGCTGTATCGCTCGGCGGATGGCGGCAATACATGGAAAGAGATCAAGGGGCACGGATTTCCTGAGGGAATCAAAGGTCGCATCGGCGTCACGGTTTCTGGTGCGAATCCTGATCGAGTCTGGGCAGTGGTGGAATCGGAAAAGGGCGGCATCTATCGCTCTGATGATGACGGCGAAACGTGGACACTGCTGACCGATGACCATCGCTTCCGGCAGCGCGCGTGGTATTACTCACACATCTTTGCTGATCCGAAGCAGGCGGATACGGTTTACATCTTGAACACGGGTGTGTATCGCTCGAACGATGGTGGAAAGACTTATACGCAATTGCGCGCGCCGCATGGCGACAATCATGGATTGTGGATCGACCCGACGAATCCGAACCGTTTGATCAACGGGAACGACGGCGGCGCGACGATCTCTACCGACTTCGGCAAGAGTTGGACGACGCAGGACAACCAACCCACGGCGCAGTTCTACCACGTGGTGACGGACAATCGTTTTCCGTATTACATGTACGGCGCGCAGCAGGACAACTCGACGGTGGGAATCGCCAGCGCGAGCGCGAATGGTGGGATCAACCGAACCGATTGGTACGACGTGGGCGGCGGCGAAAGCGGATACATTGCGCCGGATCCGAATGACCCGGAAACGGTGTTTGCGGGATCGTATGGCGGCGAGATCACGCGGTATGACCATCGCACGGGGGAGACGGTGAGTGTGACGCCCTGGCCGATCAATCCGATCGGGTGGTCGGCAGCGGATGTGAAACACCGCTTCCAGTGGACGGAACCGATCGTTTTCTCTCCGCATGACCCGAAGACTTTGTATTTCGCAGGAGAAGTATTGTTCAAGACCACGGACGCCGGACAAAGCTGGAAGATCATCAGTCCTGACCTGACGAAGAACGATAAGAGTAAGCAGGCTGCTTCTGGCGGGCCGATCACGAAAGACAATACCGGCATTGAAGTTTACGACACGATCTTCTCTGTCGTGGAATCGCCGGTGCAGAAAGATTTGGTCTGGGCGGGGACAGACGATGGCTTGATCCAAGTCACGCGCGACGGCGGACAACATTGGGAGAACGTGACGCCGAAGGCGATGCCGGATTGGGGCACGGTCAGCATGATCGATGCGTCCACGAAGGACGCGGGGACAGTGTATGTGGC
>JAICWB010000083.1 GCA_025935035.1 Terriglobales bacterium | reverse complement strand
CAAAGCGTCATCCATGTTCTGCCACGCCGCGGCATATTCGCGTTTGATAGCGGTCTGCGTCTGGTCTTCGAGTTCGCGCGGGGAGGTGCTGCTGTTGGTGAAATCGAAGCGTGAGGAGTTGTCGGCGTCATCCCAGGCGCGCGCATGGATCATCACTGCGGGAATGCTGCTCAACAGGAACAGCATTGCCAGCAGGAAAAGCGTCATCCGGTTCGACGATTTGGCGGCGCTCATTATTGTCCTCCCCAACGGATCTCGTTACCCAATACCACGCCGGACGCCACGCTCAACGTCGCTCCCGGTAGCGCGGGTAGCATGGCTTTCGCTACGCCATGTTTGACACGCGCGTCCACCGTGCTCTTGCCATGTTCGTTCGTGGTTTCAATGAACGTGACGATGGTCCCGTCCGGCACGGGATTGCCGCTGCAATCGCGCACCGGATCCGTCTCCACAGCTATGTCATTGCCCGAACGTTGCGCTTTCATGCGCAGGTTGCACGGATCACTCGCCACTTGCTGGACGATCCTTCGCACCACGATGTCACCGACTGACGCGGTGAATTGCGCCGGACCTTCGCGCTTGCCCGAAGCCGCGCGGATGTACGCGATGCCATCTTTCGTGGGCACAGATTGCGACACAGGCGCCTGCCCGTTCACGCCGAGCTCGAACTTCACCGCGCCCGGTGCAGTCACCAGATTGTCATTGTGGTCCAGCACGAACACTGCGCCGCTGATCACGTTGGGCTGCGCTACGGGCACGCGCGATGGGCGCGCCATGAAGCTCAACTTCTGCGGCTTCGCCGGCGATACATAAAACGACTGTGCTCTGCCGTTCACGATGGCCGTGTAGCGTCCAGCGTATGCTAAGTCGTCGGCACTTAACGTCACTTCGCCCGACTTCACGTCGCGCTTGATCGCCGTGCCAGGACCAACGAGATAAAGAGTTCCGCCGCCGGACACTTGCAGCGTCGCGGCTTCGCCCGCCGTAGCCTGCTGCGGCACCGTGACTTGTGCGGCCGCAGCGCAGGCCAACGTCAGGATGATGAACAAAGTATCAAAGAGTTTCGTCATGATCTGCTCGAGTTGTAATAGTTCACGGTCACGCGATAGTTCTGCACCTGGTTGGCGATGTCATCGCGCACGTCCACCGCGAAGGGTACTTGCTGGTTCGGTTTAAGCGCCTGGTCGAGGTATCCGTCAGAGACCCAGATCACCTTGCCTGATTTGTCATAGAACGTGGCCAGCACGTGCGGAATGTTCACCACAAGGCCGCTCTGGTTTGTGAGCTGTCCGCGCAAGATCGCCTTGCCGGTTGCGTCTTTCTCAATGTGCTGGTCAAAGACACCAACGGTCGGGTCCGCCGAAGCCGGCACCAGCAGGTTCGTCGGGCTGATCTTCACGCTCTTCACTTCCGCCAGCTTGCGTCCGGGGAAGTCGATTCGGAACGGCGATACTTCTTTGGGCAGCAGCGTGTGAGAGATCTTGTCAAAGCTGCTCTCTTGCGCCAGCGAGTTGCCGTCCTGGCCAATGAGGTCCGCGTTGATGGTCACGAACCCGGGCACGGTGTCTTCATTGACCACTTCGCCCATGATGACCACGCTGCCGTTGTAGTCCACCGCATTCATTGAGATGATGCGTGTGCGCGGCGGCTCCGCATTGGCCACTCCCCATTCGTTGCTGTTTGAGCCTGATGACACGACGTCCCATCGTAGGTAATTCGTCTGCACAGGTTTAGCATCAGCGGCTTGTTGCACTTGCTGCGGAGCAGACCAGTCGAGTTTCCAATCGCCGCCGGAGTTGGTCAGTTTGAAGTCGCGAGTCTCATGAACTGCACCTACGGCCGTTGACCACTGCAGGTTCGCGCGCACGTTCGCCTCACTGCCCGAATTGTTCAACGTTTTGGTATCGACTTTCTGGATGGACGAGATCGTCTTGAGACTGCCATCTGTTCCGGCAATGTCACGCACGAATGATTCCTTGGTGACGCCATCACCGGGATTGACCATCGCGAATGCGTCGTTCCAATCATGCGCCCGCACGTGATCAAAGAAGATGTGGACAGCCGCCTCAGGCGTATCGGACTTCGTGTGCGACTCAGCGTGCGGCGCCGTGCCGAGTGCGATGAGTCCGATCAGAACGATCGTGAATATGATGGCTGCAGAGGTTTTCATATCGCCTCCTGCGTGCGGATAGGTTCGGTCCCCGTAGTCGGCAATGCCATGATCTCAACCTCTTCGTCACGTTCCGGCGTGGCTATCATCAGCAACAGCGCCAATATCAGGCACAGCAGTGGGACTACTCCCCAAAGCACGCGTTCGATGCCGGGAAGTGTGGTGTGAGTATTCAAGTCGCGGGCCGGCGGCACGTCTTCTTTGCTCCACAGCGTCACGTTGCCGTTCTCATAGGCTTCTACTTGCCGCCATCCGGCAAACGCGATGAGCGGCTCGTAATAGCGGTCACGCACGAAAATGAATTTAAGTCCGTACTGGTTGGCGTGCTTCAGAACCGCGCGCAACGCTTCCATACCGGCCGAGCCGTATGATTTCGCGTTGTCGAGGTGAGAGACACCGAACTCGCGCGCTTCGGGAAGCATAGGACCATCGCCTATGCCATCTACGGTGCTGGCATTGGTGCGCGAAGCCACTTCGGAGAACTGCGAACCGAACCCAAGAGTGAGATAGCGGAATTGCGCGTGGTTGTCGCGATTCAGGAAGTTGGCGATGTAATCGGTGCGGAAGCGGTTCTCAGTCGATGGGTGATAGGTCATCCACGCAAGCGGCGCAGCGAACGTCAGCACCGCCGCTACCCAAACAAGGATGACAGCGCGTTGCTGATATCGTGTCACCAGCTCGAGCACAAGCACCGCTACCAGCGGCAGCGCCAGCAGCGTGGCCCAGAAGGTGAACAGCTCCACCGAAAGCGCGTTATCGAAGCCGCCGAGCAGGTACTTCGCGACCGGTGTCGTCGTTCCCAACCCAACTACCAGGGCCACGAAGAATGCCAGGAATAAAGCGCGTGTGCGGCGTGCAGCAAACCCCGAAAGGAACAAGTACGGCAATGCAAGGATCATGAACCCGAAGGGGACGATCCAATAGCGCACCGCGTTGCTGCCTTGAAGAAGAAAGTTGCTGGCTGTTTCATCGGGCGATAGCAACCGGTGCGACGAATGGAATACTGACGACCAGAACGGCGCCAGGATAAATCCTGACACCACCGCGCACGCCGCCAGCACGATCACTCCGCGAATGAATGTTGCCGCAGGAGAACGACGCTCGCCGAACTCTTCATTGTCCGCATCGGCTGAAGCCAGCCAAAGCGTCGGCAGCGCGAACAGCAAGATCCCGTACACCGCCGTCATGGAATCACAGCACGCCGCGGCAATAAGCAGCAGTACGGCCTTTATGAGCGAAAGAACCTCGTTGCCGCGCGCGAACCCGTATAAGAATGATGCGCCACAGATAGCCAGCGCGGTCCCCGCTGTCGCCGGCAAAGCACCTTCGCGATAGACCAGCAACGCGAGTGAACCTAAAAAGATGCTGCCAATAGCCGCGATCGGCGCCGTGCGCGCGCCGGTCCAGACGCGAGCAAATCGATACACCGCCAGTGACAGCAGCACGACTACCGCCAACTGCGTCACCATATATGCGGCAGTGATGCCAAAGAGATGAGAGAGCAATGCTACGACTTGCTGCGTCAACGGGGCAGAAGTAGTTTGTGAGAAGCCGCCGAACCAGTGCGGGTTCCACAAGCCGAACCAATCGCTCGCGTAATGCTTGGCCAGGAACATCTGTGTCTGGCTGCCGGCGGCGAACGCCGGCAACTGCATCAGGAGCAGCGGCCCATGCACGGCGATGGCAAGGAGTGCCACCATCCCAGGTGACGCGATCGCTGCTTCATTTTTTTCGGATGTGTACCTGCGGACAGGTGGTGATGAGAACAATTGAAGCCCCCGCATGATTCAAAATGCTTGTGCTAAATAAGCTGGCGCGAACTTCTGCCAGAGACAGTTTTGATTCAGGAACTCTGAATCGGGTTTTCCCATCTAAGTGGTGGAAAGTAATAGAAAAAAATCGCGCAAATTCAGGGTAGCTGACAACACTAGGCACCCATCTCACATCTCTAAGATGGCAAGCAACACGTATCGTGAGTTCCCGCACTAGAGGAACGATTTAACTGAACTAGATCTTGAACTGGCCGTGACTGTCTGAACATCGGCAGCCTTCACTTAGAGCGCCAGAGGGGCCCATGAAAATCAGTATCCAAATCACGTCCACGCCTTTGCGTGGCCGGGTAGCAGCAGACCCAGGGGAATCCAGCTCACGCAGCTTGCGCGCCGCCGCAGCACCGAGGTGCGCATGAAATTTGTGAAGGCCATCCTGCTGCTTGAGTCCGGAAAGACCTTTTCAAAGACAACTGGTGATACGCCTGCCGTCCTGGTTGACGTGCTGGGCAAGAACACTCTCAGCCGTACCGTGGAGAACCTGTCACGCCTCGGCTTGGGAGAAGTTGTTGTGGTGGCGGAGAAGTCGCTGGCTGATTCGCGCCTGCTGCGTGAGAGCGCGGGTGGCTCCGCACTTGTCACCGCTCCGGAAGATCAACTCTGGCGGGCAGCGGAACAGCAGTTTGAATCCGCCGCGGAAGATTCCACGCACATCTTGATAGTGCGCTTGAACGCTTACGCGGAGTTGAACTATGAGCAACTGCTCGAACACCATCGCACCCACGGCAACAAGGTCACACGCGCCTTCGCCGGCGCAAGCGAAGCCGCCAAGCCGTTGGACATCTTCCTGGTGAACTCCTCTCGCCGAAATGATGCTGCATTCCTGCTGCGCAGTGAGATGGAGAACGCCCGTACCGGCACGCCGTATAACGCGGGCAGTGAAGAGTATGTGAACTTCCTCGAGCACGAGGCGGACTTGCGCAACCTCGCCTCGGATGCGTTGCACCGCATCTGCAAGATGCAGCCCGCAGCCACTGAATTGCGGCCCGGCATCTGGGCGGCCAAGGATAGCCACATTGATAAGCGCGCGCGTTTGGTAGCACCAGTCTTCATCGGAAGCCGGGCCCGTATCTGCCCCGGCGCTGTCATCACTCGAGGCAGTTCGATCGAGCGCCACTCCGTTGTCGGCAATAAGACGGTGGTGGAGAACGGAACCATATTGCCGTACACGAACTTGGGCCCTGGTCTCGATGTGTCGCATTCGCTAGTCGGTTCGCGCCACATCTTCAATCTTCAGCGGAATGTATGTACGCCGATCCAAGACCCCAGGCTTTTAGGGCTGGTACCCGCCACCGCGGGCGCCCGCACTCTATTCAGCATGGCCAAGTTGTTGATTCGTATCCCTGGTCAGATCTGGCGAGGCAAAGGAGCTGCTGCTCCGGCGCCTGTTGCCGAATCTACGGTCAGCTACAAAGAAGTGTTCACTTCCGCAAATAACCCGCAAGTGGAGATGCCCAAAGCGCCTCCCGCACTTGCCGCTATGAGGAGATATGGAAACCAGTAGGCCTGTACTCGTAAAACGCGTTCCGGAACACATGAATCAACGTGAAGCCCAGAAGTTCTTGGCAGACGTCCGCCCGTTGCTCACCGCGGATCGTCCGCAACTGGTCTTCGATCTCTCACAGGTCCGCCAGTTGGACGTTGCCGGCATCGAAGTCTTGATGCAGTGCATGTCCATGGCGATGAGGAAAGATGGCGACCTGAAGTTGGCGTCCCTCTCTGACCATGCTGCCGTGGTACTTGAGCTTACCCGCACTGACAGATTGTTCGAGATCTATGACACCAGCACGGACGCGGCCCGCAGCTACTCCAGCTTCTTGCCGAACACGCTCCGCCGCCAGAACCAGATGAGGCTCGCCGCTTAGCCACGAAAATGAATGCAGAACCGCAAGTAGGTGCAATGGCATCACCGATCACGCTCGCAAAACCAGCAGCTCTGGTTGCACCGCCGAAGTCTGCGGTGCTGACCGGCAGTGTGGTGATGCTGCTGGGTTCGGTGGTCGTGAGTGCCGTTAACTTTGGTTACAACGTGATTATGGCGCGCTACCTTGGTCCGGCAGACTTCGGCCAGGTAAGCGCCATCGCGACTATGTTGATGATCGGCTCGGCCCTTGCCATCTCGTTCCAGTTGGTATGTGCCAAGTTTGTGGCCCGCAACAACACATCATGGGCAAAATCGGTGGTGTACAAGTCGCTTCTGAAGCGGGCATGGATCGGCGGGCTCATCTTTGCGGCCGCGCTGTATTTTCTCCGCATGCCATTGGCGCATCTGCTGAAGCTGCCCACGGGTACGCTGGTCATATTGCTTGCGGTGGCCGTTGCTTTCTCTTTGCCCATGGGGGTGAAGCGTGGCGGGCTCCAGGGCTTGTGTTCTTTCCGTAAGCTAAGCGGCAACTTCATTCTCGAAGCCAGCGTGAAGTTTTTAGTGGCTGTCGGCATCATTTATATGGGCTTCGGCGTGATCGGCGCTGTGGCCGCCATCGCCGCCTCCGTCGCCGCCGCCTATCTATTCATGCCCGTGCGGTTCCATGGCGACAGCACAAGCGAGGATCGCAGTTGTATCCCGGCGTCATTCCATGAAGGCATGCAGGCTATCGTCTTCTCCGTCGGGCAAGTCATCATCAATAACGTTGACATCCTGCTGGTGAAAGCTTTCTTTGATCCAAAGCAAGCCGGACTCTACGCCGCTGTCGCTTTGGTCGGGCGCCTGCTCTACTTCGCCTCGTGGCAAATAGTGAGCGCAATGTTCCCCATCAGCGCGGGAGAAAAGCCGGGCGAGAAAGCCCGCAGCGTGCTGACGACCCCTATGCTGATGGTCTCCCTCATGACGACCGTTTTCGTCGTCGTCCTCTGGGTGGCGCCAAAGTTTGTCATCGGCATCGTTTTCGGACATGAATTCTTCCAGGCGGCGTCATTGTTCGGCCTCTACGCGGCGGCTACTGGCCTGTATGCGCTCAGCGTCGTCTTGATGACCTATGAGATGTCGCGCCGCATTGCCAATACCGGATGGCTCCAACTCGTTTTTAGCGGCTTGATGATCTTAGGGATCGGCATGTTCCATCACACGCTTCGTCAGGTGATCGTGGTGCAGATCGTTCTCATGTCGGTGATGCTGTTCCTGGTCGCGCTTCCTTTCGTGAAGCGCCACGTGCAGCGTCGCTCGTTATTAGAGGAGGCCGCATGAAGATCATTCGTACGGTCAATGAAGCCGAAGTCATCGGTGAATTCTTGCGCAATGAGTTTTACCAGAATGAATACCATCATGACCGCCAAGAGTTCGAGCGCGTGGTCATGGAACCGGACTTCAGCAATGCCACTGAGAACGCACTGCGTCGGGCGCTGCTTTTCCGCCGCCGTGGTCCCATGTGGCGGGAACTGCCTTCTGACACCAAATGGTATGAGGTAGAACTTGAAGCCCACGATCTGGCTAAAGTACACGTTTTCCCCCGCGCGCAATGGCGGAAGTTATCCAATGGAAGCTTTGCCATCGCTGAGATCGTGAAGAACATCCGCAACGGTGGCCACCGGAATGCCGGCAATGCGGTCATCGCTAAGATCCAGCAATTGCGTTATCGCCTGCAGTACAACCAGGACAGCCACGGCGCTGTTCTGCTGATCGGAAAGGATGAGAACAATCCGGTCACGGTACTGGAAGGGAACCACCGTCTTACGGCCGCCCTCCTTGTCTCGCCGGACATGATGCAGCGCCGCTTCCGTGTGCTGTGCGGCTTTTCCGCGCGGATGACCGAGAACTGCTGGTACAAGACCAATATTCCCAACCTTGCCCGCTACCTCAAGAACCGGATCATGCATCTGTATGACAGAGAAGCTGACGTCCGCCGGCTTACGCGCACTACGCCGATGGTCGTCACGCAAGTCCCGGACAAGCTCGCAAAAGCTGCGGCCAACGAAGGCGCAGTGGTCGCAGAGATCACAGAGTTGAAATAAGTTAAAACGGAGCACCAATGAAACTTCACATCTCCCGGATATTGGCACTGTTGCTGGCCTTTTCTATCGCAGGATTCACAGATCTGGCCCAGGCACAGCAGACAACAACGCCTGCCCAGCAGACCACGTCTCAGCAGAACACCACTCCACAGAATAACGCTCAGCCCCAGCAGAACAACGCCCAGCAAACGACGCCGCCTGCTGACACCGCCCCAACTGCGGCACAAGACCAGAGCACCACCACAGCCCCAGCGCAGGACAACGCGCAGACCACGACTCCGGCGCAAGATCAAAACGCCACCAAGCCGGCGACGGATGCGACGCAAAAGCCTGAGAACAATGCCAGCGACCCGAACTATGTGCCACCGGCGAAAGATGTGCTGCCGAACGCACCCAGCACAGATTCGCAGGCTGCACAGGACCAAAGCTCGCAGAACCAGAAAAGCACGCAACAGCCGCTCGGCACCGCCGCCGCTAAAGAAGCCAACACGGTCGGCGGAGCAGCTTCCAAACCCGCCGGTACAGCTCTTGCCGGCGTGAAGCAAAAGCAATCGCGCGGATTGCTGATCAAAGTAGGCGCCGTTCTCGCCGCAGGCGCGGCTCTCGGGGCCGTTTACGCCATGTCGCGCGGAACATCGCCAACGCCTCCGGGCGCGATTCGCTGATTCGCAACACTAACCGATAGAAAAAAATACGGGACCCAGGGCCAAGTAAAAATGTCGCACAAAATCGGGACGGCTAATACCGCAAAGAAACCATTATTGATCACCTTCTCCGGACTGGATG
Source organism: Terriglobales bacterium (assembly GCA_025935035.1). Classification (GTDB taxonomy): domain Bacteria; phylum Acidobacteriota; class Terriglobia; order Terriglobales; family Acidobacteriaceae; genus JAICLA01. The sequence continues at coordinate 2,192 of JAICWB010000083.1, read as the reverse complement.
GTTCCGGCAAGAGCACGCAGATCGCCAGCGTGATGGACTACCTTAAGAGCCAGAAGATGCGCGTGGTAAAGCTTGCCTTCTGGGACGACGTCGTCGTCGGCAAGCGCTACCGCGAGGGCTTCGTCCACAAGGTTTACAAGAGTGAGAAGGGCATCGGCGCTCCCGGCAAGCCCGTTAATCGCCGCGACAAGAACATGCGCGGCTGGTACCTCTCACTGTCGCGTGCGGGGCTCTACTTCCTTGACGCCGTCCATCTCTGTGAAGTCGTAGGACGCGCGCGCCGCGGCAGTCCTGATGTGATCATCATGGACCGCTACATCTACGATGAACTCGCGAACCTGCCGTTAACGAATCCGGTATCGCGCTGGTTCGCGAAATCAGTGAACGCACTGGTGCCGAAGCCGGACCTTGCGCTGCTGCTCGACGCAGATCCCGAAGCGGCCCGCGCGCGCAAGCCTGAGTATCCTGTGGACTTCATGAAGAAGTCGCGCCACGCCTATTTCCACTTGGCGAAGTTGCTGGGACGCATCACCACCATCGCTCCCGCGCCGCTCGAAGCCGCAAAGCAGACCGTGTTGGGCACAGTCTGCGTGGCGATGCTGCGCAAGAACCGCTGGGGCAAGACACCCGCAAAACCGGAACTCGCCGCAGCTTAAAATCAGTCAAGAAAAAAGAAAGCCGAAGTTTAGAGATCAACTCCGACTTCGGCTTTAGTCTTTTAGAGAACGGGAAGCTAGAAACCGGTTTTCGCTTCCACCGGCGTAGGAGCCGCCGGCTTGATGTCGCTCAAGTCCACGAACTCTGTCGGATAGATACCGGTATAGCATGCAGTGCAGTAGTTCGCTTTCACGCCTTCACCGCAAGCTTCTTTCAATCCACTCAGCGAAAGATATGCAAGGGAATCCGCGCCGATGTAGTCGCGGATCTCGTCCACGGTCTTGTTTGCCCCAATAAGCTGGCTCTTTGACGGCGTGTCCACGCCGTAGAAACACGGCGAGACTGTCGGCGGACACGATATCCGAAGATGCACTTCTTTCGCGCCTGCGTCGCGCACCATGCGCACGATCTTCTTGCTCGTCGTCCCCCGCACTATCGAATCGTCGATCAGGATTACGCGCTTGCCCTCGAGCAAACTGCGCACCGGATTCAACTTCAGCTTCACGCCGAAGTCGCGCACACGCTGTTCCGGTTCAATGAACGTACGGCCCACATAATGATTGCGGATGAGGCCAAAGCGGAACGGAAGCCCGCTCTCGGCGGCATAGCCAAGCGCAGCCGTCACGCCCGAGTCCGGAACAGGCACAACAATGTCCGCGTCAATACCCGTCTCTTTTGCCAGCTGACGCCCCAACGCCTCGCGGCTCGCCTGCACGGATTGTCCAAAGATCTGGCTATCTGGCCGGGAAAAATAAACATGCTCGAAGATGCAGCTGGTCTGCTTCTTCATCTCCGCGAAGAAGCGCGAAGTGATGCCCTCTGGCCCCACCACTACTAACTCGCCAGGTTTTACGTCGCGAACATACTTCGCGCCGATCAGGTCGAACGCGCAGGTCTCAGACGCAAAGCAGACAGTGTCTTGCCGGGTATTGCCACTCGCGGGAATGATCCCCACCGACAATGGCCTGAACCCGCGCGGATCGCGCGCGGCAAAGATCCGGTCGCGCGTCATCATAACCAAAGAGAACGCGCCTTCGAGACGTCGAAGCGCGTCAGAGATCGCGTCCGGCAGCGTCTGCTCTTTCGATTGCGCGATCAGGTGGACCACCACTTCTGTGTCGCTGGTAGTTTGGAATATCGAGCCCGCTTTTTCCAGGCGCGTGCGCACTTCATTCGCATTCACCAGATTGCCGTTATGCGAAAGCGCGATCATTCCCTTGTTGCAATCCACGCGGATGGGTTGAGCGTTCAGAAGTGCGGAATCGCCAGTCGTCGAATACCGGTTGTGCCCGATGGCGATCGACCCCGGCAACAGCGTGAGCACCTGCTCGCTGAAGATGTCCATCACCAGGCCCATCGCTTTATGCACGTAGATGGTGCTGCCGTCACTTGAAGCGATGCCGGCCGACTCCTGTCCGCGATGCTGCAACTGATGCAGCCCGAGATACGCCAGCGTGGACGCCTCAGGATGCGCGTAGATCGCCATCACGCCGCACTCTTCGTGGAATTTGTCGGAATCAATGAACATTATTTTG
>JAICWB010000283.1 GCA_025935035.1 Terriglobales bacterium | reverse complement strand
GGCGGAATCCATTGTTGCCAATACGCCGGGTGTGCGTGGCGTTCACAACGAGATATCTATCGAGAAGAACGGCGTAATGGACGACGAGATCCGCTATCGCGTGGCTCGCGCCATCTATGGATATCCTTCGATGCGCATGTATGCGATGGACCCGCAAGCGCCCATCCGCATCGTGGTCGAGAACGGCAACGTCACCCTATACGGCTATGTGAACAGCGAAGTGGATAAAAACGTGGCCGGCATGCAGGCTCGCCAAGTATTTGGCGTAAAGAATGTTGACAACAAACTGATCACTTCATCCGATGAAAAGAAGATGGAGAGAGAAGCCGGCAAGCACTGAGCCTTAACTGGAAATGCAAAACCCTGGTGTATCCCGCCAGGGTTTTTCTTTTGCTAGCGCTTTTTATCTTTGCCGGGAGGCGAGGGCACCGGCCGCCGGATAGGGACGATCGCGCCGCGATGCGGATCTGCGCCGTGAGCGCGGTCCATCACTTCTTTCTGAATGTATGTGACGAACTCATGCATCTGCTTCTGCATGATCTCCATGCGCTCGCGCATCTGCAGGATGATGGCAATGCCGCTGATGTTCACACCCAGATCGCGCGCCAGATTCAGGATGAATTCAAGGCGCTGGATGTCTTCGTCAGTGTAGAGACGCGTGTTGCCTTCGGTGCGTGACGGCTTCAACAGGCCCTCTCGCTCGTACAAGCGTAGCGTCTGCGGATGAATGCCATACATCTCCGCCACTGCGGAGATCATGTATGCACCTTGTTTCTTGCGGGTCGCCATATCTAGGAACCTTGCCCTGTCACAGTGAAAATGCCGGTACGAGTACGCGGCTTGGCCAACAGGCCTTCTAGCGCGGACTCAGTCTCGCGTGAGACTTTGAAATTCGTGCCTTCCATACCGGCCAATAAGAACCAAGTTCCCAGCACCGGGTCTTTCAGCATCGTGTTCTTAGAGAGCGGAACAGCGAACCGTTCTGTCTTGACTCGCACGCGGCAACGCTTGCCGCTGAACTTCAGCGGATTCACCAGGAACTTTTCTTCGTCCGGGTCCGGTGGCGCATCTTCCGGCTCCTGTTGCACCACCCCGCGCGCGAGTATTGCTGCGTTGTCGCCGTTCCGGTAGATGAAGACCTTGTCGCCCACGTGGATATCTTTGCGGTACTGGTTCACCAGCCATGTGTGGACGGAACCCGAGCGCAGAGCATCGTCCACGCGATAGAAATTGGAATCGATCTGGAAGACCCAGCAGCTCATTCCACCTTGCTCCACATCTCTGCGCGCGGATCTTCCGGATTCAACTTCGTCAATTCGCGCAGGATCTCTTTCGACCGCTCATCCTGTATCTTGGGCATCACGATCTGCACTTCTACGATCTCGTCACCGCGCGCGCCTTCTTTCGCGGTGGAGGGCACACCCTTTTCGCGCAGGCGTAGCTTTTGCCCGCTTTGCGTGCCGGGCGGAATGCGAAGTTGTGCGCGGCCGTCGATGGTGGGCACTTCCACTTTTGCGCCGAGCGCGGCTTCCATCGCGCTGACCGGCACTTTGATGCGAATGTCGTCTCCATCACGCTCGAAGACGGGATGTGGTTCTAGTTTCACCGTGATGTATAGGTCGCCAGCCGCTCCGCCAGCAGTTCCGGCATTGCCTTTGCCTGCTAAGCGAATGCGCTGGCCGTCGCGCGTGCCGGCTTTTATGCGGACTTCAAGCGGCTCGGTGCGCGTGATTACGCCGTTGCCGCCGCAGCGCGGGCAGACCGCCTGCGCTTTGCCGCTGCCACCGCATTGCGGACACGCCATGTTGAACTTCATGTTGCCGGACATCTGCGTGACCTGTCCGCTGCCTTTGCAGTTCGGGCACGGGCCAACAGCGCCAACCTTGCCGCGTCCGTGGCACTGCGCGCATGTGTCCTGCCGCTGCACGTTGAGTTTCATCACCGTGCCTTTGATGGCTGACCAGAAGGGCACATGGACTTGATACTCAAGGTCGGTTCCCGGCTGCGGTCCGGCTTCACGTTCCCCGCCGCCGAATCCGAATCCACGCCCGCCGCCACCGCCACCGAAGATGCCGGAGAAGATGTCGCGGAATCCGCCGCCACCGGTTGATGGTCCAGCTTCAGAGAAATCGAATCCACCGAAGTCGAAGGGGACGCCTTGTCCGCGACTGCCGCCGGTGGAGTATTGTGGCCCTCCGGCTCCGAACCCGCCGGCACCGAATCCGCCACCGCGCGCGTATGCTTCAGCCGCCGCCGGGTCGATATTGTCTGAGTAGTAGCCGAGCTGGTCGAAGATCTTCCGCTTCTTCGGATCACTCAGAACATCATTCGCCTCAGAGATCTCTTTGAACTTCTCTTCGGCTTTTTTGTTATTGGGATTTACGTCAGGGTGAAATTTGCGCGCAAGTTTGCGGAAGGCCTTCCTAATCTCTTCAGAGGAGGCGGTTTTCTTGACGCCTAGCGTGGCGTAATAATCTTTAGTTTGAGTCGCCATTAATTCGTAATTTGGTAATTTGTAATTTGTAATTGCAAAACCGGCAGCGCGACCTTCAATTGCAAATTACCAATTACAAATTACAAATCCAAGTATCTATTTGCTCTCTTCCTTGATCGACGTTTCCGGCGTCGCCTGCCACAACACCGCTTGCCATTTTCCATTGCGTTTCAAAAACGTGCCGCTGTTGCGATACTTGGTGTCTGGCTTTCCGGGTGTGTGCTGCACAAGTTCGAATGCGAGGATGGCGGTGTCGCCATACTGATGGACAACAATGTCTTCAGCGCTGTAAGTCACCTCAGGTTCGTGTTTCGGAGTTGCCGCGGGCGCCTTCGACAGGCCCTTCATGATGTCTGATTTATGGATGACCACGCCTGCGCCGCGGGTGTAGATCACATCGTCGGCAAAGAAGGTGTCAAAGACATCAGGGTCGTTCGTGGGTACGCCCTTGAGGAACTCCAGAAGCATGGTGCGGATCTGGACCTCCGCCAGCGTGGGCTTCGATGAAGTCCGCGATTGCTGCAATGAATATGGAAGGGCGGCTAGGTCAGTGGCGGTGAGTGCGCTGGCCATCAAGATAAGTGCGACTGCTTGGGGAATTTTTTTCACGCGACACCACCTCAGGGGCTAAAGCCCGCGACATTAAAAAGAAAAGCTCTAACGCGGGCCTGAAGGCGCCGCTCTCCCACCCAAAGCAAAATCAGGAAGCGGCACGGCTAAAGCCGTGCCCTTCCCTTTACGCCTTTACTTCTTCGGTTCTACATCCACGTACTCGGCGTCGATCACGCCTTCGTCCTTCTTCTGCTCGGACTGGCCGGCGCCATTCTGCGAGCCGGCTTCCGGACCTGCTCCCGGCGCGCCACCTTGCGGTGGTGCGGCCTGCTTGTACATGGCCTCAGCCAGCTTATGCGAAGCGGTGGTGAGCTTCTCACGCGCGGAGTTCATCTCCGCGGCGTCAGTGCCCTCGAGCGC
>JAICWB010000084.1 GCA_025935035.1 Terriglobales bacterium | reverse complement strand
GTATTGCGCTTCCTTTTGGTGACGGAGCCTCCTGTACCGGCACGCACTATGCCAACCAGTTCTTCACCGGCGACGAGCTCGACTCGGAATCCAACACCGAACACACCCTCTTCCGCCAGTTGTCCGGCACGCAAGGCCGCTGGCTGTCGCCTGATCCCTACTTTGGCAGCATAGACATCACAAATCCGCAGTCAATGAATCGCTATGCGTATGTCGGAAACAATCCTGTCAATAATGTCGATCCGATCGGACTGTTTTTTTGCAGTGCCGAGTTTAGCTTCCAAGAGTGCGGTGGTTGGTCGGCGATGTATCACGGAACCTACGGGGATACTCTTGCCTCGTACAACCGCGAATTTCGCAACTTCCCTATTTCCTATGAAGCCCTAAACGGAATTGCTCAAATAGACAATCAAGCTGACGCCGCATGGTCTCAGATGGGGGTTAAAGGCACCCCTTCGGCGGTACCAAGCGACACAGTCATCAATGTGAATTGCAATGAACTCGATGGCACAGCACAAGATTGGCGCTGTGCGATAGCCGCCGGTTCTGCTTGGGGTTTAATTGCCAATCCTTTGCAGACGATCTACGCTGGGAAAAGCTATTGGAGATCGGGAAGCCCACAGTTCAATTTTGCCACGGCCGCAACTTGGTCGAAGGCGACAAATACGGTTAACGACCTCGGAGGTGTTTACATATCAGCGTATGCGTATGCGATTTCATTTGGAGCAGAGGCAGTGGCGGAAATCGGAGAAGGAGAGGCCCTGTTTGGCGCATGGCCAAGGGGATACTGGAACGGCGGAGCACGGTGGGGGAATTTGTTCCGGGTCGGATGGGGAGGCGTAGCACCTAACGTCCTAGACGGTATGCCCGCAGGTGGCGAAATATTCAGGATCGTAGTCGGAGGGCCCAAGACGGCCCCTTTCTGGTTCCACATACCATAGTCAAAAAGCGAATCGCTATGAGCATGCTAGAAATGATTATCCTTACGGTGTTGGCCCTAGCAATAGTGGTCTTCGTTTGGCGGAGCAGAAGTTATGCGCCCACGCCGGAACAGATTGTTAGGTTAATAGAACGTCGCCTTACAGAAGGCACCTCTAAAGAGTGGGATTACTTTCGCCTTGTTACGATTCGAAATAAGGATTTAGAGGCAATTAGGGAACGCTGCCTAGCGCTGGACTATGCGACGCCCGAAGAACGCCGAATTGGATTGACTGAAATCTTGAAAAAGCTCCACGAGAGATGGCCTACCGATCGCAATACATAAATCGGCGCCTCGGAGCGGCGGGGGGCGGGGCCCTCGATAAGAGGGCGGGTGGCCCGGCTGGTGGCCCAGCCTTTCGCTGAAACCACATGACTGTGCCCCACCCTTGTCGCGCAGCTTTTGTTCTTGCGCGACAGGGTGGGCACGTTGAAGCCTGGACAAGCCACGACAGATTTCACAAACAGATGTACCATTCCCGCATCAAGCCAAGCGGCCTCCGACGCTACCCTGGCGCGCACTCCCTCCACTTCATCACGTTCTCTTGTTACCGGCGTCAGAAGTTCCTCCAGACCGCAGTCGCCCGCAATCATTTCGTCCACGCGCTGGAACGCACGCGCAAGTGGTACGCGTTCTATGTGGTCGCCTTCGTGGTCATGCCCGAGCATGTGCATCTGCTGATCAGCGAGCCGGAACGCAAGACTTTGCCCATTGCCATTCAGATGTTGAAACAGATCGTCTCCGCCAGGTTCGGCGAAGGGCAGTTCTGGCAAGTGCGTTACTACGACGATCTAGTCCATACTGAAGACCACCGCCTGCAAGTGATGCGCTATATTCATCGCAATCCGGTAAAGCGCAAGCTGGTGGCGAGGCCGGAAGATTGGCAATGGAGCAGCTTCAATAACCATGCGGGCGGGATCTGGTGTGGAGTTGAGGTTGAATCAGAATGGACAGGCCGGGAACGCGAGCGCATGGGCGCGGCACCTCGCGTGGTGGTGCGGACTCTCGCCCACCCTGTCGCCCAAGAACAAACCCGGGCGACAAGGAGTGGGGCATGAACCTTATAGGAGTTGGGAATGACTACGCCGGAAAGGGCGGGCCAGCGCCCGGGAATCAAAAACGTCGGACATGTTTTGAACGGTGAATGCAGCCCGAGTTTGAAGCCGAAGACTCGCGACAACATCGCTTATTTATCCATCGCATTTGTGGTTGTTGCAATTGGAGCCGCTGTAGCGTTCTACGAGGCGCAACGCGGAGGCTCTTATGGAATCCCCCTAAGACCCGTGTCTGCCGTTGCCTTTTCCGCCCTTGTATTTGGCTACGGAGTTTTTCGCTACAAAATTTTGTGGAAGTACACTCGCTTCTGGCTAGTTATTTTGCTAGCTCTCGGGGCACACAGCCTTGTGTACCTCGCGATATTTCACGCATTTGAGAAGGCGCAACTCGTTATACTTGGTTTGCTTTGCGGCCCAGAAGTAGCAGTACTTTTTTGGTTGATTGATACAGTCTTCCATCCCCATGATAATTCGACTAGGCGGATGGCCCACCCTAAATTTTGAGTTGGGTGGGCTGGTGGCCCGTCCTTTGCACACAATCCCATAAAGTTCGTGCCCCATCCTTACCGGCGCGGTTTCGTTCTATGCGGCGATAGGGTGGGGCGGGTGGCCCACCCTAAATATTGAGTTGGGTGCCCCATCCTAACCTTCTTTTGGTTAGGGTGGGGTATTTTCCGTAAGCCGAAAATATTCCCGCACCTCTTGACTTAACTCATCATCTGTTCTATCAATAGAGAAATGGGCTTCGGTATTATTAACTTTTAGTTAATTCGAGAAACCCTAGCAAAATGGGATATTCGGATATCTAACTGTTTCGCGATCAATCACTTGGCGAGATATCTCCATCGCAAGTGATTGAAAAGATTACCTCGACATTCAAAAAAGAAAAAGGAGATATCGCGTTCCCTCGCGAGCGAAGGTTCAGATTTAGCATAACCCCTTTAGAATGTGAATTTTGACCTGTAAATCATTTAGATTGTGAACTTTGCGACACCCCACCCGCTAAACCATTGGCCATGTGATAGATACAAAACCGCGGGTAGGGGGGTACCTCCCAGCCGGCTACGCGAAGCGCGGCCCAAAAGCAAAAGCGCGACCCGAAGGCCGCGCTAGTCTCGCAAAGATTGCGAAGCTTACTTCATGTCGCAAGTATCAGCCAGTGACTGGATGCTGGTGACGTTGAGCGCCTTCACCTTATAGAGTCGGTCGGCGTCGTGCCCTGAATCGTGGGTGGTGCCCATCGGATCTTCTGCGTCGGTCGTGTCGTGATGCTTGGTCGCAGTGCCGGCGGATTCTGTTCCCGTCACGCTCACTTTGTGGCCGACTTGGGCTTTCACGTCGTCTGAGTTCATCAGCTCCACGCCTTTTTTGTGTTTCTTGTTCATAAGGAAGTAGCTGCCGTCACGTTCCTGGACGCAACCTTCCATGGTCTTGGTCTTGCCGTTGTTCATCTGGTCGTTGGTTTGGGTGGTTCCGCTGGACATGTTGGATTGCGCAAGCGCCATCCCACATGCCAGCACCGGCATAAGCATAAGGCACAAAAACTTTTTCATAACCGCATCTCTCCTATTAATGGATTGTCTTGTAGTCAATGTGATGGCCCGGACTCGATGCGGGTTTGCGGGCAAGGAGGTGAATTCGAGAGTAGCCGACCGATCTAAGAGAACTGATGGCCTGGGAAGGACTCCGCAAGAAGGTAAGAGAATGCCGTTCTTTTCCAAGTAGCCGGCGCCAGATGCCGAAGCTTGCCGATAGGTTCGCGCTACTCTAAACTTGAATCTTCACGCTTCCATATAAGGAAAGGTCCTCATATAAGCCTCAATGCAGTCTCCTTGGCAGTCTAGATTTTTGTGTCTTGCAGCTACCCTGGTGGCGGCATTGTTGTTTTTGGCAGGATGCGGCGGCGGCTCCAGCACTCCCGCCGGAACGGGAACTCCCACCACTATCATCGTATCCCCGAACGTTTTATCCATGAATCCTGGTCAAGTGGTGCAGCTGACTGCGACCTTGGAAGATGGCGCCGGCAATGTGCTCTCGAATAACGTATTCACCTACGCGGCCACGGGCGGTGTTCAGGTATCAAATGCTGGTTTGGTTTGCGCCGGTACCTGGGACTCTTTGACCACACCGGTCATATGTACGCCGGCGCCGGGTTCCCCGGTGGGGACGGGAACTGTTACGGTGACATCGGTAGGAATCACGACAACCGTGAATGCCTCGATCCACACCCGCATTGCGCGTGTGACTATCGCAACCACCGCGCCTGGCGGGGGCTGCAATTCGCAAGGCGAGACGCAACAGTTCACAGCGCAAGCCTTCGACACCAATAATGTAGATATCACTAAGACCATCGGCGCATTCACCTTCAGCAGTTCCAACACGGCATCGGTGACGGTCGCGGCCACCACGGACCCGGCGACTGCGACCGCAACCGCCGTGCAGCCCGGCGGCGCGTTCATCACCGCGAGTTCGAACGGTGTTTTCTCGGTGCCGGCGACTTTCAGTTCCTGCCAGCCACTTTCGATCGTGCTGACGCCCAACACGCCCGTCTCGCTCGCGGCGGCGGGAACGCAGCAGCTCACGGCTACAGTGACTGACATCAAAGGCAATCCGATCAGTACCACTAATCTAGCCCTGTCTTATTTAACTTCGAGTCCGGGCGTAGCAACAGTCGGGCTGACCGGGCTGATCACGGCAGTCGGCGCAGGAAGCACAGGCGTGGTCGCCAGTTGTTCGCCGCCTATTTGCAACGGCGGCGCGAATGCCAATATTCCGGTTTATAGCAACCTCGTCCCGGTAACGGTCTCGGGTACCTCATCGACCACTGTTTATGTGACAGGCGCACATTCGACCACTATCGTCCCTATTCCTACATCAGGGACGTCAAGCAACACTGCTGGCACCGCCATCACCATCCCGCAATTGAACAGTGTGCAGCCGGTCATCAATTCTTTCGTTATGTCGCATGACGGGTCGAAAGCATTTCTCGGAAGCGACAAAGAGTTGCTGGTTCTGACTACCGCCACCAACACCGTAGCCGCCTCAAGCAACGCGATTTCCGGCAAGGTATTGGCTGTGTCTCCAGATGGGAGTGAATTGATCTATGCGGACCAGTCAGCGTCACCAAAGACTTACGTTTACGACGTAGGCAGTGACAGGTTCATACAGCTCACACTCACGGGAGTCACCACTGCGGCTGCCTTTTCGGCTGACAATCTGAAAGCCTACTTAGTCAGCGGCGGCCAGATCTGGGCCGCTTCCGCAGCGCTTTCTCCACCATTCATTCGGCAGGTCACCTCAACTACAACTGCGACGGATGTCACCTTCCTTTCGCAAGGTTCGCTGGGCTATGTTGCCGGAACAACGCCTGGCGAAGTCACCGCCTACGCGACGTGTGACAACAGCGTTGTGGGTTCCTTGAACCTCACGGCCACTCCGCTAAAGATCACCTCCAGCTTCGATTCAACCCGCGTGTATGCGGTTGATAACACGCAAGTGGATGACATAACTATCTCGAGCATCGGCGTTGCCACTACCGGAACACCACCAAATTGCCCGGCTACTGTCACGCAAAGCTCGAATACTGTTGCGTTGCCCGGCAGCATCACTCCCAACCAGTTGATCTTGACGACTGACGATAAGAACCTTTACATCACCACGCCGACGAATCAATTGGTGCACTACGACACGACCGCGCATACGACGAACACGATCACTCTGGCATCAGGAACCGCAATCACTACCGGCGGGGCGACGCTCGACGGTCAAAATCTGTACCTGGGCGCGACAGGATCGAACGACGTTCACCGCATCAGCGTCGCCTCAGGCACAGGTGGGACGGACTCGCAGCAGATCAATCCTGGATTGAAAGATACCAGCGGCAATACGGTCTCACCGGATTTTCTCGTGGTGCAGCCGAAGTAGAATTCACGTTGGAAATTGGGAAGCCCTCGTTCGCGCGAGGGCTTTTGTTTTCTTTCGCAGCCGCGAAAGAATCAGCTCATATCACGCGCGATGCTGTCGAGCACGCCATTGATGAAGTTCACTGATTCCGGCGAAGAGAACTTGCGCGCGATCTCAATCGCTTCATTTATCACCACCGGGCGCGGCGTATCAGGAAAGCCGAGCATCTCCGCCACTGCGGCGCGTAACAGGTTGCGATCGACTGCGGCCATACGCTCGAGGCGCCAGTTGGCGGCATGCTTCTCGATCATTGCGTCAATATTCGCCGCGTCGGCGCGGCCGGCTTCCGTGGCGACGCGGAAGATGTCATCCGCGAACCCGCGAGTCTCATCGTCAACATCTTTGCGTTCCGCCCAAAAGGTTTTGCGCACTTGGTCCGGCGTCTGCTTTCCCATCTCAACCTGGAAGAGCATCTGCATGACGAGTTCACGGGATTTGCGGCGTGTGCCCATGGTTCATTTGTAATTTAGTAATTTGTAATTTGCAATTTTCGACAATGGGTTTTACCGGAAGCCATCTTAATTTGACTTTGGTTCTTACATTACAAATTACAAATTTTGGAAATTACAAATCCGCATTATCTCTTCTTCTTGCGCCCGCCACCGGCAGCAATGCGCCTCGACAAGCTGACCATCTCGACAGCACTGATGGCGGCTTCGAAACCCTTGTTGCCGTGCTTTAATCCCGCCCGATCCACCGCCTGCTCCAGCGTGTCGCAAGTTAGGACACCATATGTGCAAGGCACGCCGGAATCTTGAGCGGCGCGCCCGATGCCTCGGGCAACTTCGTCAGAGATGTGTTCGTAGTTGGAGGTCTCGCCGCGCATGAGAAGGCCCAGGCAGATGACGGCGTCAAAGCGTTTGGTCAGCGCTAGTTTGCGTGCGGCAATGGGGACCTCGAATGCGCCGGGAACGCGGACGATCTCGACGTTTGAATCTGTCGTGCCGCTGCGGCGCAGCGCATCTAGCGAACCCTGGAGAAGGCGGTCGGTGATGAATTGATTGAACCGGCTGACTACGATTCCGAAGCGGGCGCCTTCGATGTATAAGTCGCCTTCTGTTGCCTGATAAGGAGATTTCTGCGAATCGAATGCCCAGAACGTCAGCTTGATGGTCTGCGCTAGCTCAGCGGTGAAGTAGCGCGACTTCCAATGTGTAGGTTGGACCTTGCTGACTTTCGCCAGCTTCGACTTCTCGATGGTCGCGAGGGTGTTCTCAAGGTCATTGACTTCAACCAGCAGGTCGCCTTCTGCCGGGGCTTGGCCATTCACAAACTCGATGCTCCCTACGGGCGCGAGCCATGGTGCGCCTTCGCTACGCGAATCTTTCCACGCTTTGCCCCGCTCGAAACCGAGAGCGTCAAACAACGCAGACAGCTTGGCGAAGTCCGACTTCGACTTCGCCAACTTCACAGTTGTGATGGACTTGATCATAGGGAGCTGTCAGCACTCAGCCATAAGCATTCAGTCGTCAGTTGAAAGGTTCATGCTTGCAAATCTGAATCTCTTATCCGCAGTAACACAGTTATTTTCCTGTAAAGTTTGCAGGCCGTTTTTCCAGGAACGCTTTCGTGCCCTCGTTCTTATCTTCTGTCGCGCAGCAGATGCCGAAGAGTGTGGCTTCGAGGTACAGGCCTTCGGGCAGCGTCATCTCCATGCCATGGTTCACGGCTTCCATGGTGTACTGGATGGCGAGCGGCGCGTTGGCAATGATCTTTGCCGCGATCTCCTCGGCGCGTGTGATCAAGTTCGCCAGCGGTACTACTTCATTCACCAAGCCGATGCGGTGCGCTTCCGCGGCGCTGATGTTTTCAGCAGCGAGAAGGATCTGCATGGCGACACCTTTACCCACCAACCGCGGCAGACGTTGCGAGCCACCGTAGCCGGGCATGAGTCCGAGCTTCACTTCCGGCTGACCGAGCTTTGCGTTTTCTGACGCCAAGCGCATAGTGCAGGCCATGGCGAGCTCGCATCCGCCACCGAGCGCGAAGCCATTGATGCAGGCGATGGTCGGCTTGCCCAGGTTCTCGATCAGGTCAAGTACGCTCTGGCCTTTGTGCGTGTACTCTTTCGCAGAGACGACGCCGTGCTTGTTGAGCTCGGCTATGTCCGCACCGGCAACGAACGCTTTCTCTCCTGCGCCGGTGAGGATGACGACGCGAATTTCTGCGTCAGCATTTATCGTGGTGAACGCCGAGCGGAGGTCTTCCATCACTGCCATGTTCAGAGCGTTCAGTTTGTCTGGACGGTTGATGGTGACGTAAGCAATCTTGTTCTTGGATTCGTATTTCAGGTTTTGAAAAGTCATAGAACCTTTAGCCGCTGATCAACGCTGATAAATGCGGATAAACCTTTCTTGTTCAAAATCTGCGTTCATCCGCGTTAGTCAGCGGGCAACGCTTTTGCCTCTAAAACTTGTTCTCGCGAGGATTCTGCGGATCGGCATAGTTGTAGAATCCGTTGCCGCTCTTACGCCCATACCACCCAGCCGCGACCATGCGCTTCAACAGCGCGGGTGATGCAAAGCGGCGTTCCTTGAACTCGTCAAACATGACATGTGTGATGTAGTACGTGGTATCAAGGCCGACGAAATCCAGCAGCGTGAACGGCCCCATCGGGTAGCCGCAGCCTAGTTTCATGGCATTGTCGATGTCGCTGATAGAGCCGACTCCTTCTTCATAGGCGCGGATGGCGTCGAGCAGATAAGGAACCAGAAGGCGGTTGACGATGAATCCGGTCTTGTCAGAAGTGCGGACGGGGACCTTGCCGACCTTCGTGCCGAACTCCACAGCCTGCTCGAAAACATCAGGCGCGGTAGCGATGGTCTTTACCACTTCCACCAGTTTCATCAGCGGCACGGGATTAAAAAAGTGCAGGCCAATGAAGCGCTCAGGCCGCTTCGTCGCCGCCATCAGATCGGTCACGCTAATGGACGAAGTGTTGGTGGCGAAGATGCAATCCTTTTTCACGATGGCGTCGAGGTCGGCATACATCTTCTTCTTGATCTCAACGTTCTCAATGATGGCTTCTACGATGAGGTCGCAATCGGCCAGGTCCTGCTTGTTGAGCGTGCCCTTCATGCGTCCTTGCGCGGCGGACTTCTGCTCCGCGGTGATGCCGCCTTTCTCGACGGGCTTCTCCGTCAACTTGCCGAGCGACTTCTCGATACCGGCAAAACCTTTGTCGATGGCCTTCTGCTCGGTCTCAAGCACGACCACGTCATATCCGGCCATGGCACTTACTTGCGCGATGCCCGAGCCCATCAATCCACAACCTAGTACGCCGACTCTCTTGATTGCCATATTTCCTCTGTCAGAAGTTCGTCTTAAAGGGCTAAATTCTTACGTTTTGGATCCAGAATCTCTGTGATTCCATTTTGTCCGAACAAAACCGCCAAATCCATCGAATGACCCTCAGCTGCCAACTCGCGCTCTTCTTCGTAAATCGGATAAGCGGCAAGGAGTCGCGCGTGCTTGTCATCGGTGATGCGAATAGTGGCCGCCTTTTCATCAATCGTTGTCGGTCGAAAAACAAAACCACAATTCATTGAGGTGTTTGGTGCAAATGGTTTCGATTCTTCGTAAGCCATTGTATGTCCCTCATAGAGCCAGGTTGCGTGTTCATGGGGAAATCGAGCCATACCTTTCAAAAACCTGATTGGCCACCAGTTCTCTTCTTGCTTAAATTCCTTCATCCCAAACGGCCACTTCGGCGGCAGACAAATCATCAATTCCGCAAATCTTCCTTCCGGACAAGTCTCCGGAGCGGGCATTGGTAGCTCACTCATTCCTGATGTCACAAGAGTGAAGAAGTTGCGCTTAGGCGTTGGCTTCACCACATGGACATCGATGTGAACATAAGGTGAATCCTTTTCGTCGAGAACAAGGTCTATTTCACCGATGTGCTCTTGGATGTGTCGATCTACCGCCTCGATAACTTCGATGTCGCCAGTAGATTTCCGCACCATTGGCCTATCCCAACGATTCCACGATCACCGCGATTCCCTGCCCACCGCCGATACACGCAGTCGCCAATCCATACTTTTTTCCGCGACGCTTCAACTCATACAACAGCGTGATCACCAGCCGAGTCCCGGTCGCGCCCAGCGGATGTCCCAGCGCAATCGCTCCGCCGTTCACATTGGTCTTGTTACGATCGAGCCCGAGTTCTTTTTCGACCGAAAGATATTGTCCGGAGAATGCTTCATTCACTTCGATCAGGTCGATGTCTTCGAGTCTCAATCCAGCGCGCTTGAGTGCGGCATGCGTGGCGGGAACCGGGCCGCTGCCCATGATCCGCGGATCAACGCCTGCAATGCCCCAATTCACGATGCGTCCGAAGGGCTTAGTGCCGCGGGCTTCCGCGTCTTTGAGCGAAGTGACGACCACTGCTGCGCCGCCGTCCACAATGCCGCTGGCGTTTCCGGCGGTGACCATGCCTTCTTTGCCGAAGGCGGGCGGAAGTTTTGCCAGGCCTTCGAGTGTTGTCTGCGGACGAAGGTGATCATCTTTCTCAAACATCTCGCCGGTCGGGCGGCCTTTGCGATCGACCAGCGCGACCGGCGTGATCTCGTCAGACAAACGTCCGGCGCTTTGCGCTTCAGCAGCACGCTTCTGCGAGAGCAGCGCGAATTCATCCATCTGCTGGCGGGTGATGCCCTGCTGGCGCGAATATTCTTCCGCGGTCTGCGCCATATAGAGGCCGCACTGAGTGTCGAGCAG